>NZ_JBCNNS010000169.1:0-7698 GCF_039594335.1 Raoultella sp. | reverse complement strand
CACGGAACTCAAGATTACCGACATCAGCAAACAGATGGGACTCAGTAAAAGCACCCTGCATTCGCTGCTCAAAACCTTACAGCTGCACGGCTATATCGATCAGAATCCGGAAAACGATAAATACCGCTTGGGCATGAAACTGGTCGAACGCGGCCATTTCGTCGTGGGGACGATGGATATTCGCCAGAAGGCGAAAATCTGGCTGACTGATCTCTCGCAGCGCACCGGACAGACCACCCACCTCGGCATTCTTGACGGCCATGAGGGCGTCTACATTGAGAAGATCGAAGGCCGGCTCGCCGCCATCGCCTACTCGCGCATCGGCCGCCGGCTCCCTATCCACGCAACGGCTATCGGCAAGGTGCTGATCGCCTGGCTGAGCGAAGCGGAGCAAAAGACTCTGCTGGAGGGCTATCAGTACACGTCGTTTACTCCCGCCACGCTGACCTCCCGCGAGGCGCTGCTGGCGGCGCTGGCGCAAACTCGCGCCCAGGGCTATGCGCAGGACAGCGAAGAGAATGAGCAGGGCGTACGCTGCGTCGCGGTACCGGTGTGGAATCATGAATCGCGGGTCATCGCCGCGCTGAGTCTGTCAACGCTCACCTCCCGCGTCGATGAGGCCGAGCTCGCACGTTACCGCGCCTTGCTGGAAGAGGCCGGGCGCCAGCTGTCGAAAGCGCTGGGCTACCCGGCCTGAGGACCTATCCGACTACCGGCTCATAGCTGAAGTAGTCAAAATCCGCATAGCAGCCGTCGCCGCTGATATCCTCACAGTGCAGGCCGACAAAGGCGCCGGTAAAGAACCCGCGCCCGCCGATGTAATCATCCGACAGCTTCCAGGCGGCATATTCCACTGGTACGGTGTGCCACTGCTCGCCGTCAAACGAGTAGCTGTAGCGATAGACGAGATGGTCGACATCGACCCGTAGCCATACGCTCTGCGCCGTATCCGGTACCGCAATCGGCTGTTCATGCAGCGGCCACGACGGCACATTATGATCGAGCTGTAATACTTTAATGGTTCTGCCCTGTCCCTCTTCAAAGTCCACAAAGCAGTAGCTCCAGTTTTTGCTGTTGTAATAGCAGGTTAAGCCCGCGCTCTGCTGAAAATTCTCCGGGGCAAATTCCATTTTTGTTTCCGCGCGGAAGGCAAAGTGCTGCCAGCGCCGGGCAACGGTAGACTGGGTAAACGTCGAGTTGAGCGAATCGTTGCCATACAGGCGCAGAAAGCCGGGCCGGGCACTCAACGACCCTAAGGTCTCATCGAAGGGGATACGCAGCGTTTGTAGCTGCGGGTTGAGCGTCGGGCCGTTGAACTCTTCCCGCCAACGCTCGTCAGCCACGGCACGGCTTTCGACCATTTGCGGCCCTGGCACGTTCAGCCGCGCGTGTTTTCCCCCCACTACCGATGGCCAGCCGTCATGCCAGGCAATACGCGCGATGCCGGTTTCCCGCCCCAGCGAGCAGTAGCCGCGCCCGCCGGAGGCCAGCAGCGGCACACCGGGTAAGCGCTGCGGACGGCTGGTGAGATAGGCCATATACCATTCGCCAGTGTGGGTCTCCAGCAGCGAACCGTGGCCGCTTTTCTGCAGCGGATTTTCCGGCAAATGCCAGCTGGTCATCAGCGTCCCGTCCGGGTGCAGTTCGTACGGCCCGTCGATATTTTTCGCTCTGAGCACCATCACCGCATGTTCATAACTGGTGCCGCCTTCGGCCACCAGCAGATAGTACCAGCCATCTTTGTGATACAGATGGGCCCCTTCGGTGTAGCGCAGCGCCGTACCGGTAAACAGCGTTTTTCGCGTCTTCGACAAGGTCTGGGTCTGCGGGAAATACTCCTGCAGGACGATAGTGCAGTGCGGGTCGCTGTGGTGACGCGGCCCCCACGGCCGGTAAATATAATATTTACGCCCGTCCGAATCATGAAACAGCGACGGGTCGAAGCCGCCGTTACCCATCGCTATCGGTTCACTCCACGGCCCTTCAATCGAGGGGGCAGTGACCAGATAGTTGCGACCGTTTTTCCACGGCGAGTCGACGATTTTGACATCGGTATACAGCAGCCAGAACAGCCCATCGGCGTAACTCAGGCACGGCGCCCAGATACCGCCGGAGTCGGGGTTGCCTTTCATATCCAGCATCGATACGCGATCCAGCGGCGTACTCACCAGCGACCAGTTTTTTAAATCTCGCGAGTGGTAAATACGCACTCCGGGAAACCACTCGAAGGTGGACGTCGCGATGTAGTAATCCTCGCCCTGGCGGCACATTGACGGGTCTGGGTTAAACCCAGTCAGAATCGGGTTAGTAATCGTGTACATATTGCCTCCTGCTTAATGGGATGTCGCAGCAGCGGCGTCAGGTGCGCCCTCTTCCTGCACCGCACGATGTTGACGCAACTGCTGGCTGATGGCCTCCACCCGAGCATCTGTCAGCTTGTAAAGTGAGAGCATGATGAACATGCCGACATAGAGCACCACCGGCACCACGCAGAACAGGATTTTGATGGTGGTTAACACCTCAACCGGCTGCACGCTGCTGCTGGCGGAGTAGTTTACATATGCCAAAATCCAGCCCACTACCGCGCCGCCGATGGCCAGGCCAATCTTCAGGCTGAACAGATAGGTGGAAAAAACCAGCCCGTCGAGACGTCGCCCGCTGCGGCTTTCTTCGTAATCCACCACGTCTGAGGCCATCAGCCACTGCAGCGGCGTGGTGGTGTTGAAGACGAACAGGAAGACAATGTTGAGCGCGAAAATCAGCGCGATATATTCAGTTGGGGTGACGAAAATCAGCAGGCTAATCAGGGAGTAGATCACGATAATCGCTTTAAAGGCCTTCACCCGATCGAAGCGCCCCAGCAGGCGCGAAGAGGCCAGCGAACCGAACATGGTGGCGATGCTGCCGTAGAGCAGGAACTGCATCGCCATCTCCGGGTGGTCCATCACGTATTTCACGAAGTAGAGCGTCGCCCCGCCGCGAACCACGTTGGAACAGGTCGCCATCATTTTGAAAGCACACATGATTCGCCACTGGGTATTCCCGAGCAGCAGCTTAAGATCTTTCGCCACTGATGCGCCCGGCTGTACGTCGAAGGTATAGCGCTCTTTGGTCGTGAAGAAGCACACGTACAACAGCACCACGCCGGTCAGCCCCAGCACGCACATTGCGCCAAAGTAGCCCACCTGCTCGTTGCCTTTACCAATGATGCTAACCAGCGGCAGCGCAATCCCGCTAATCGCCAGCGAGCCTGCGGCGGCGAGGAAAAAGCGCCACGACTGCAGGGCATGGCGCTCTTTCGGATCCGCCGTTATCACCCCCGGCATCGCGCAGTAGGGGACGTTAACGAAGGTGTAGACCAGTGTCAGCAGAATATAGGTCACACTGGCATAGATAATTTTGCCCTGCGCGGAAAAGTCCGGCGTGTAGAAGGTCAGCATACAGACGATGCCGAACGGGATCGCGCCCCACAGCAGGAACGGGCGGAACTGGCCGTAGCGGGTACGGGTTCGGTCCACCAGCAGCCCCATCAGCGGATCGGTGACGGCATCCAGCACGCGGGAAACCAAAAACAGCGTCCCCATAATACCGGCGGAGAGGCCAAACACATCGGTGTAGAAATAGGCCAGCAGAAACATCGTCGCCTGCCAGACGAAACCGCACGCGGTATCGCCCAGCCCGTAGCCGATTTTATCTTTCATGGTTAATTGCATATTTATCTCCAACCCCAATGAGTGGAATGGCGCAAACGTCAGGGACCTGAAAAGGGAATATATACCCGCTGCAATGTCAGGAAATCACCCATCATTCGTATGCTTACGGTTCACGTTTTCGTGTTAATAGAGTGTAAGAAGATGTTCATTTTTACGGCAATGGTCATTTTTAATTTGTGATTTATGTTTTTTGGTTTTTGTGATTGCCATCGTTATAAGCGAGGAAAGGTGATAATATTTTTCATGTTAATTTTTAAATGGTTATGCAAAATAAAAAATAGCCAAAATTATATTTAATACAGGCGAAAAAAAGCCGTCCGCGGAATATTTCCGCAGACGAAATCGAACCTGAATTTAATTAAATACCGAGCGCTTTTTTACCGGCGTTAATAACCTCGATAATTTTATCTGTGTCGTATATACAGCCTTTCCATGTCCCGCCGCTGACCGATTGCAGCGCTGCCCACAGGCGGGTATCGTCCGGTAAAAAATCATGGGCATGCAGATCGGGATGCGGCGTTCTTGCCGCCAGCTCTGCTGCCCCCTCTGCTGGCGTCAGCCGCTTTTGTGGCGTACCGATGAAATTAACGCGACCGGTTAGCGCCAGCCTGTCGACCGCGATTTCAATGACATCATTGTCGCGCAGCTTGCCAATTGGCCCGCCGGCCAGTGCTTCCGGGGCGACGTGGCCGAAGCAGGCGCCGGTCGATACGCCGGAGAAACGGGCATCGGTGATCAGCGACACCGTCTTCCCCCATGAGACATGTTTCAACGCCGAGGTGAGCTGATAGGTCTCTTCCATGCCGGTCCCGGATGGCCCGCCGCCGATCACCACCATAATATCGCCCTGCTCGATCTCGCCGTTTTTGATCGCCTTGATCGCCCGGGCCTCCGAAACAAATACCCGCGCCCGTCCGGTATGGCGATACACGCCATCATCGTCCACCACCGACGGATCGATCGCCGTGGCTTTGATCACCGATCCTTCCGGCGCAATATTGCCTACCGGGAAGGCTACCGTTGAAGTGAGGCCTTTCGTTTTCGCCCGCGCCGGCGGGAGGATCACATCATCCGGATCGACGCCATCCTGTTGGCGCAGACACTGCCGGAATTTTGCACGTCGCTCGGAAGTCTGCCACCAGTCGAGGTTTTCCCCCACCGTCTGGCCAGTCACCGTCATCGCATCCAGATGCAGCAGGCCAAGATCGCGCAGGTGCAGCATCACTTCCGGTACTCCACCGGCGAGGAAAGCCCGCACCGTCGGGTGGTAGTCCGGCCCGTTCGGCAACACGCTGACCAGACGTGGAACTTTGCGGTTGATCCGCGTCCAGTGTGCGACATCAGGAATGGCGCACCCCGCAGCATGGGCGATGGCGGGAATGTGCAGCAGAAGGTTGGTCGAGCCGCCGAACGCCGCGTGGATAACCATCGCGTTTTCGATCGCCTTATCGGTCAGAATATCGCGCGTAGTAATACCGCGATTATCCAGTTCGCTCACCGCCCGCGCTGACTGGCGAGAGATTTCCAGCCAGACGTCCTGCCCCGACGGCGCCAGTGCCGAGTGCGGCAGCGCCAGGCCGAGCGCTTCCGCCACAACCTGCGAGGTACCCGCCGTGCCTAAAAACTGGCAGCCGCCCCCCGGCGAAGCGCAGGCGCGACAGCCCAGTTCGGCGGCCTCCTGCAACGACAGCTCATGGTTGGCATAGCGCGCGCCGATGGTCTGGACTTTACCGGCGTCTTCACCGAAGGTCGGCGGCAGCGTCGCCCCGCCAGGCACCAGAATCGTCGGCAGATCATGCATCGCCGCCAGGGCGATCATGGTCGCCGGCAGGCCCTTGTCACAGGTCGCCACGCCGATCACCGCCCGACGTGTCGGCAGCGAGCGGATCAGACGACGAAACACGATCGCCGCATCGTTGCGGTACGGCAGCGAGTCGAACATACCGTGCGTGCCCTGGGAGCGGCCGTCGCACGGGTCGCTGACGAAAGCGGCGAAAGGGATCCCGCCATTGCGGGTAATCTCTTTCGCCGCCGCCTGCATCTGCAGGCCAATTTCCCAGTGCCCAGTGTGGTAGCCCAGCGCCACCGGGCGGCCGTCGCCAGCGCGAATCCCGCCCTGTGTGCCGATAATCAGCACCTCTTTGCCAGTGAGCTTGTTAGCATCCCAGCCCATGCCAGCGTTTTGCGTCATCCCGAACAGATTACCGCTCGGCGACTCCATCAGCATTTGCGGCGTCAGCGGCAGCGCTCCCTGCGGACCAGCGGCATGGGTGATGACCGCATAAAACGCATCATCCTGGGGAGTGAAAATCGTCTCTATTGCCATCTTCATTTTCCGGTTCAGCAGAGTCTGAGCTGTTGTAGCAGCGTTTTGAGTTGTCTCTTTTTCGCCTCGTTCAGCGGAGAGGCCGGGGGCAGCACATGCGTTGAGATCGGCCGCCCGCACAGCACGATCGCCTCTTTAATCACATTCACAAACGGCGTATCCAGCTGATACATCTGCGGGATCTGCAGCAACGTCTGATGGTAGCAAGCGGCTTCCGCCAGGTCGCCATCACGGAAGGCTTGCAGCAGCTTCACCGAAATCTGCGGGGCAAAGTTGCCGCTGGCCGAGATGGCCCCATCGCCACCCAGCAGCAGGGTGTTAAACAGGTGGTCATCATAACCGCACAGCACCGAGAAGTGCGGGTGTGCCGATTTCACCGTCTCAATCATGCTGCGCAGATGAGCCACCGAGTCGATGGTGTCTTTAATGCCGACAATATTGCTGCGCGAGTCCGCGAGAGTTTTGACCAGCGCTGGCGTCAGATCCTGACCGGTCAAGGCCGGGAAGTTATATAGCATCACCGGCAGGGTGGCGCTGTCGGCCACCTGCTGGAAGTAGCGAATCAGGTTGGGCTCAGAGACTTTCCAGTAATAGGGGTTAATTACCACGATACCGTCAGCGCCGGCCTGCTGCGCGTGCTGGCTGAGCTCGATGGTTTCCCGGGCGTTGGTGCCGCCGGTGCCAATCAGCACCGGTACGCGGCGCTCCACGTGGGCGATGGCGAAGGCGGCAATAACCTTACGCTCTTCGGCGTTGAGCTGCGAGAACTCCCCGCCGCTGCCGAGGAAGAACAGGCCGTCGACGCCCGCAGCGATCATGTCGTCGATCAGCGCGGCGGTGCCCGCTTTATCGAACAGGCCATCGGCGGTAAAAACGGTGGAGACAGGCGGAATAATCCCCGAGAACTGCACGGTTTGCGACATGAGATCTCCTTGCTGAATCATTTTGTTCTACATTATAGAACAGTGTTCTTTTATTTAACGACCATACTAAGCCGCCGACAAAGAGAAGGTAAATGGGGCGGCGGACGCAAGTGCACGTTTTTCGGGCTGGATCACAAAATGCTGCAACACCCTATCCGCACGATAAACCGGCTCCGCCCGTCGCCCCGGTAAGCGCAGCGCCGCCGGGGGGAAGTTTCCATGCCACCAGGGAGAGGTTCCCGGGCCGCAGGGTAACCCCTTGCCCGGGCTACGGTCCGGCACGGGCCCGTCGCCCCGGTAAGCGTAGCGCCACCGGGAGAGGTTTCCATGTCACCAGGGACAAGTTCCCGGATAGCGGGGTAACTCCTTGCACGGGAGACGGTCCGGCACTGGCCCGTCGCCCCGGTAAGCGCAGCGCCACCGGGGGAAGTTTCCATGCCACCAGGGAGAGGTTCCCGGGCCGCAGGGTAACCCCTTGCACGGGAGACGGTCCGGCACGGGCCCGTCGCCCCGGCGGGTGCTGTTCAAGTGGAATGCGAGGTATTAACCTGGTATGGACGAGTTGTGTCGGGCGGCACGTAAAGCGGAAAAAACAGGCCACAGCGCAGTGTGGCCTGAAAGTGGATCAACGATTAGATTCCTGCCGTTTCACGAATGTATTTACGCGCTTTGAGGGCGTATTCGAAAGGGTTAGCCAGCGCCGGATCCTGTTCGGCTTCAACCACCATCCAGCCTT
>NZ_JBCNNS010000168.1:0-7727 GCF_039594335.1 Raoultella sp. | reverse complement strand
CGCACAAGCGCGGCAGGTACATCATGAAGGTGTTTTCGAACTGGCCATACATCGCTTTCTGCATGTTCTCGAAGTTTTTGTCTTTCGAAAGCTTCTCGAACTCACCGCCCAGATCATCTTCCCAGTTTGGCCCTTTCTCGATCTTATCCATACGCTGGCCAGTAATCAGCGAGCGCGGGCGCGCGATGGGTTGCGCCTTGCTGTCTGCCGGTGCGTTGTGCAACGTCTGGTAGTCAAAATCAAACGGCTCGTAGTAATCTTCGAGACCCGGCAGATGCGGGTTAGCGAAGATTTTACCCAGCAGTAAGGCTTTGTTACCCATGCGTGGCACCAGATTACCGTTGATCTTACGGATCCAGCCGCCCTTCCATTTCTCCTGATCTTCCCAGTTGCTCGGGAAGCCAGTACCCGGTTTGGTTTCAACGTTGTTGAACCACGCGTACTCGGTCCCTTCACGGCTGGTCCAGACGTTTTTGCAGGTCACGGAACAGGTATGACAGCCGATGCATTTATCGAGATTCAGCACCATGCCGACTTGTGAACGAATTTTCATTTTACGCTCTCCTGTATCTGGTCATTGCCTTCGCCATCCAGCCAGTTAATGTTCTTCATCTTACGGACTACCACGAACTCATCGCGGTTAGAACCGACGGTGCCATAGTAGTTAAAGCCATAGGCCAGGTGCGCATAGCCGCCGATCATATGGGTCGGTTTCGGCGTAATACGCGTCACCGAGTTATGAATACCGCCGCGCTGCCCGGTAATTTCCGAACCCGGCAGGTTTACGATACGTTCTTGCGCGTGGTACATCATGGTCATCCCGACCGGTACACGCTGACTCACGACCGCCCGAGCGGTCAGCGCGCCGTTGTTGTTGAAAACTTCAATCCAGTCGTTGTCCTCAACCCCAATCTCTTTGGCATCGTCTTCACTTATCCAGACAACCGGCCCACCGCGACCTAAGGTCAGCATCAGTAGGTTGTCGCTGTAGGTGGAGTGAATGCCCCATTTCTGGTGCGGCGTGAGGAAGTTCAGCGCCTTCTCCGGGTTGCCGTTGGACTTCTCGCCCATCACCGATTTCACCGAACGGGTATCGATCGGCGGACGGTACACCAGCAGGCTTTCACCGAAGTCGCGCATCCACTGATGATCCTGATAGAGGGACTGACGACCAGAAAGCGTACGCCACGGAATCAGCTCATGAACGTTGGTATAACCGGCGTTATAGGAGACATGTTCATCTTCCAGGCCAGACCAGGTCGGGCTGGAGATAATCTTGCGCGGCTGCGCCTGAATATCACGGAAGCGGATCTTCTCGTCTTCCTTGTTGAGCGCCAGGTGGGTATGGTCGCGACCGGTAAATTCGCTGAGCGCCGCCCAGGCTTTCACCGCCACCTGACCATTGGTTTCCGGCGCCAGGGTGAGGATCATTTCTGCCGCATCAATGGCCGTATCCAGCATCGGCTGACCTTTCGCCGGGCCGTCCGCCTTGGTGTAGTTGAGCTTACGCAGCAGATCCATTTCGCTCTGGGTGTTCCAGGCGATGCCTTTGCCCCCGTTACCGATTTTCTCCATCAACGGGCCGATAGAGGTGAAGCGTTCATAGGTTGCCGGATAGTCGCGCTCAACCGGAATGATATGCGGCGCGGTTTTACCTGGAATCAGGTCGCACTCGCCTTTTTTCCAGTCCTTCACGTCCAGCGGCTGCGCCAGTTCGGCGGCGGAGTCGTGCTGAATAGGCAGCGTCACCACGTCGGTTTCTTTACCGAGGTGGCCCACACACACTTCGGAGAATGTCTTCGCGATGCCTTTATAGATTTCCCAGTCGCTTTTTGACTCCCAGGCCGGGTCAACGGCGGCAGACAGCGGGTGAATAAACGGATGCATATCCGAAGTATTCATGTCGTCTTTTTCATACCAGGTGGCGGTAGGCAGCACGATATCGGAGTACAGACAGGTGCTCGACAGGCGAAAGTCCAGCGTCACCACCAGATCCAGTTTGCCGTCGAGGCCGTTATCCTGCCATTCCACCTCTTCCGGCTTCACGCCGCCCTGCTTGCCCAGATCCAGTCCCTGAATACCGTGCTCGGTACCCAGTAGGTACTTCAACATGTACTCGTGGCCTTTACCGGAAGAACCCAGCAGGTTGGAACGCCAGATAAACAGGTTGCGCGGATGGTTTTTACCATTTTCCGGCTGCTCCGACGCAAAACGAATAGAGCCTTCTTTCAAGGAGTTAATGGTGTAATCCACCGCGCTCATGCCGGCTTTTTTCGCCGCGTCGGCGATGCGCAGTGGGTTAGTACCCAACTGAGGCGCCGACGGTAACCAGCCCATACGTTCAGCGCGCACGTTGAAGTCCAGCATGTGGCCGCTGTAGCGCGACTTGTCCGCTAGCGGCGACAGCAGCTCCTGCGCGGTAATGCTTTCATAACGCCACTGGCTGGAGTGGTTATAGAAGTACGAGGTGCTGTTCATGTGACGCGCCGGACGCTGCCAGTCGAGCGCAAACGCCAGCGGTTGCCAGCCGGTCTGCGGACGCAGTTTTTCCTGGCCCACGTAGTGCGCCCAACCACCGCCGCTCTGCCCGACGCAGCCGCAGAAGACCAGCATGTTGATCAGGCCGCGATAGTTCATATCGAGGTGGTACCAGTGGTTCAGACCGGCCCCGACGATGATCATCGAACGACCGTGGGTCTTATCGGCATTATCGGCAAATTCACGCGCGGTACGAATGATGTGCGCGCGGGAAACACCGGTAATTTTTTCAGCCCACGCCGGTGTATACGCTTTGATATCGTCATAGCTCGTTGCGCAGTTTTCATCGTTGAGGCCGCGATCCAGGCCATAGTTGGCCATGGTCAGGTCGTACACAGTGGTCACCAGCGCGGTAGTGCCATCCGCCAGTTGCAGGCGCTTTACCGGCAGCTTATGCAGCAGAATGTTTTCCAGTTCAACGTTCGCGAAGTGTTCGGTGCCGTCACCGCCAAAGTACGGGAAGCCCACCTGCGCAACATCGTCATGGCTGCCGAGCAGGCTCAGGCGCAGTTCAACCTCTTCGCCGGTGGTACCGTTACGCTGCTCAAGGTTCCATTTTCCTTTCTCTCCCCAGCGGTAACCGATAGAGCCGTTCGGTGCCATCATTTCACCTTGGTCATCAAAGGCGACGGTTTTCCATTCCGGATGTTCCTCCTGCCCCAGACCATCCACCAGATCGGCCGCGCGCAGCATGCGGCCCGCGGCGTAATAACCGTCTCGCTCTTCCAGCATCACCAGCATCGGCATATCGCTGTAACGGCGAACGTAGTCGGTGAAATACTGGCTCGGTTTATCGAGGTGGAATTCGCGGAGCATGACGTGGCCCATCGCCATCGCCATCGCCGCATCGGTACCCTGCTTCGGCGCCAGCCACAGGTCGCACAGCTTGGCGATCTCGGCGTAGTCCGGAGTAATAGCAACGGTCTTGGTGCCTTTATAGCGAACTTCGGTGAAGAAGTGCGCATCCGGCGTACGGGTCTGCGGTACGTTGGAGCCCCAAGCGATAATGTAACTGGCGTTATACCAGTCGGCCGATTCAGGGACGTCGGTCTGCTCGCCCCAGGTCTGCGGAGAGGCTGGCGGCAGGTCACAGTACCAGTCATAGAAGCTCAAACAGGTGCCGCCAATCAGCGAGAGATAGCGCGCGCCGGAGGCATAGGAGACCATCGACATCGCCGGGATTGGCGAGAAACCCGCCACGCGGTCCGGGCCGTAGGTTTTGACGGTATAGACGTTAGAAGCCGCGATCAGCTCATTCACTTCCTGCCAGGAGGAACGAACGAAACCGCCGCGCCCACGCGCCTGTTTGAAACTTTTGGCTTTATCGGCGTCTTCAATAATGGAAGCCCAGGCATGCACCGGATCGGCATGCTGCGCTTTCGCTTCGCGCCACATTTTCATCAGCCGTTTGCGCATCAGCGGATACTTCAGACGGTTGGCGCTGTAGAGATACCAGGAGTAGCTGGCGCCGCGCGGGCAGCCGCGAGGTTCGTGGTTAGGCATATCCGGGCGAGTACGCGGATAGTCGGTCTGCTGAGTTTCCCAGGTGACGAGACCGTTTTTAACATAAATCTTCCAGCTGCATGAACCGGTGCAGTTTACCCCGTGAGTGGAGCGCACAATGTTGTCATGCTGCCAGCGCTGGCGGTATCCATCCTCCCAGTCCCGGTTGGTTTTTAGAAGCTGGCCATGCCCATCGGCAAAGGTTTCACCCTTCTGTTTGAAGTAGCGAAACCGGTCCAGGAATTTACTCATCGGGTTTCTCCTGTTTGGAGCCTGACGGCTCTCTGATAAATCGACATTGCTGGATTTGCAGCGAAGGTAGCGTTATGAAAGAGGGAGAGAATTGATAACGATCAATGCGACAGGGCTTATAAATGGCCCCTCAGGCGGAAAATACCTCCTAAGTGGTAGCCATTTTTGTTTATTATCTTTTTGTTTTTTAATGGTTTTAATGAAAAAAGAGCGATTTCCGTGCACCAGCGGCGTCCAGCAGGGTATTAAGGGGTAGATACCCCTGTCGGTGGATTGAGCGCATTCCTGACAGCATAAAAAAGGGCGCAATAAACATTGCGCCCTGAGTGCAAACAGAGATGGCTTAAGACTTCTGTTTACGACCGTAAATCGCCCAGGTAATAAGGACGCAGGCGAGATAGAAGACGAAAAAGATCTTCATGGCGCCGGCCGGAGAACCGGTCAGTTCCAGAGAAATCCCAAACGCTTTCGGAATAAAGAACCCGCCGATAGCGCCGATGGCGGAGATAAAACCCAACGCTGCCGCCGTATCCGTTGCGGCTTCGCGCATCGCCTGCTCTTCATTACCACCCTGCGCTTTTACGCGTTCCATCGTCATTTTACGGAAGATAAGCGAAATCATCTGGAAGGTGGATGCGCTGCCCAGACCCGCCGTCAGGAACAGCACCATAAACACGCCGAAGAAGGCCATAAAGTTACCACCGGCGCCATTCGTCGGCAGCGTCAGGAACAGCAGGCCGCTGAAGATAGCCATCACCACAAAGTTCACCAGCGTCACGCGGGTACCGCCCAGACGGTCAGAGATAGCCCCGCCCATCGAACGCGCCAGCGCACCGATAAACGGCCCGAAGAAGGCAAAGTGCAGAATCTGAACATCCGGAAACTGGGTTTTCGACAGCATCGCAAAGCCTGCCGAGAAGCCGATAAATGAGCCAAAAGTCGCCAGATAGAGCAGCGCCATAACCCACAGATGGGCACGCTTCAGCACCGGCAACTGCTCGTTCAACGATGCCTTCGATGCCGACAGGTCGTTCATAAAGAACCACGCCGCCAGGGTGAAGATAATCAGGAACGGCACCCAGATCCATGCCGCGTTTTCCAGATACAGCATGGAACCATCCGGCTGTTGGCTGCCCGTACCGCCAAAGACGGCGAAAATAGACAGCGAAACCACCAGCGGTGCAACCAACTGCATCACACTGACGCCCATATTGCCAAGGCCACCGTTAAGACCGAGGGCGCCGCCCTGCTTCTGTTTCGGGAAGAAAAAGCTGATGTTAGCCATACTGGAAGCAAAGTTCGCCCCGGCAAAGCCGCAAAGCAGAGAGATAATGACAAAGATGCTGAACGGCGTAGCGGTATCCTGCACCGCAAAGCCCAGCCATACACAAGGAACAATCATGATCCCGGTACTGAAGGCGGTCCAGCGACGGCCACCAAACAGCGGAACCATAAAGGCGTAGGGAACGCGCAATAAGGCGCCGGAGAGCGCCGGAAGCGCGGTCAGCATAAACAGCTGGTCGGTCGAGAACTGGAAGCCAACCTTATTCAGATTGACCGCCACCGCGCTGAACAGCATCCAGACGCAAAACGCCAGCAACAGACAGGGAACGGAGATCCACAAATTCCGGCTTGCAACACAGTGGCCGCGCTGCTGCCAGAACTCGGGATCTTCAGGACGCCAGTCGGTGATGACTGAAGTACTGGCCTTCTCCGGTAGGGAAGATTGACTCATAAATACCTCTGATTATTCATATATCATGCCGCTACATTAGGGGTTACCGGAGGCAGTAAGTTGATATAAATCAAAGGAAAAGTTGGCATCAAATTGCTTTAAAAAAAACCATCACCCGAAGTGAGTAGCTATTTCAGGCAAAAAAAGTGTGGTTTTTCACATGGCTGCCGGGTTTGAGCGATCGTCTCCCGCAGACCTACCCACCACCGACAATTAAGGGGTAATCCCTTATGGGTATGGGTATACTCCATGGGATATCCGAGAATAGACGCCACTCCCGGATGGTTTGCCGGTCAGGAGCCACGCACTCTATGTTAAAACGTCTTTTTACCCCGCTTACGTTAGTGAATCAACTGGCGTTAATCGTGCTGCTATCGACGGCGATTGGCGTCGCAGGAATCGGTATCTCTGCCCGTCTGGTACACGGCGTACAGGGCAGCGCGCACGCGATCAATAAAGCCGGTTCGCTGAGAATGCAAAGCTATCGCCTGCTGGCGGCAATACCGCTCAACGCGAGCGATAGCAAGCTGTTCGACGAGATGAATGCCACCGTCTTCAGCGACGAGCTGCAGAATGCCGCCCTCAGAGACGGCCAGGATAGCCAGCTTAGAGCGCTGCAGCAGTACTGGCAGCTGGAACTGGCACCAGGGATGAAACACGCGCAGAATCAGGCTACCGTCGCCACGGACGTCGCCAGCTTTGTCGACCGGATAGACCACCTGGTCACCTCTTTCGATCATACCACCGAGCAGCGCATCCGCTACGTCGTCTGGATGCAGCGGGTGATGGCCATCGGCATGGCGCTGCTGTTTCTGTTTACTATCGTCTGGCTGCGGGCCCGTCTGCTACGCCCGTGGAAACAGCTGCTGGCCATGGCCCGGGCGGTCAGCCATCGCGATTTTACCCAACGCGTCCATATCAGCGGCCGCAATGAGATGGCCAGCCTCGGTATGGCGCTAAACAACATGTCAAAAGAGCTGGCGGAAAGCTATTCGGTGCTCGAACAACGGGTACAGGAAAAAACCGCCGGGCTGGAGCAGAAAAATGAAATCCTCGCTTTTTTATGGCAGGCCAACCGTCGTCTGCACTCCAGTGCTCCGCTTTGTGAACGTATTTCACCGGTGCTCAACGGCCTGCAGGAACTGACGCTGCTGCGCAATATTGAAGTACGGGTATATGACCTCGAAGATGAGGAGAATCATCAGGAATTCGTCTGTCACTCGGATATACAGTGCGATGACAAAGGCTGCTATTTATGCCCGCGCGTTCTGCCACCGCTTCCGGATGCCGGCGCCACGTTGAAATGGCGGCTATCCGATGCCCATAACCAGTACGGGATCCTGCTGGCCACGTTGCCGCCAGGGCGCCATCTGAGCCACGATCAGCAGCAGTTGGTGGATACGTTAGTTGAGCAGTTGACCTCCACGCTGGCGCTCGACAGACACCAGGAGCATCAGCAGCAGCTTATTGTGATGGAGGAACGCGCCACCATCGCCCGCGAGCTACACGACTCGATCGCCCAATCGCTCTCCTGTATGAAAATGCAAGTCAGTTGCTTACAAATGCAGGGCGCAAACCTGCCGGAAGAGAGCCGTCAACTGCTGGGCCAGATTCGCAACGAGCTGAATACGTCATGGGCGCAGCTACGTGAACTGCTGACCACCTTCCGCCTGCAATTAACCGAGCCGGGACTGCGCCC
>NZ_JBCNNS010000167.1:0-7733 GCF_039594335.1 Raoultella sp. | reverse complement strand
GGCGCCAAAGTGACCAAAATGGAGAATGATATTAAGAAACTCCTCGGTCGCTATGGCTATGCCTATCCGCGCGTCCAGTCTCAGCCGGAAATTAACGATAGCGATAAGACCGTGAAACTGCACGTCAATGTCGATGCCGGCAACCGCTACTACGTGCGTAAAATTCGCTTCGAGGGCAACGATACCTCCAAAGACTCCGTCCTGCGTCGCGAAATGCGTCAGATGGAAGGGGCATGGCTGGGCAGTGACCTGGTCGACCAGGGTAAAGATCGTCTCAACCGTTTAGGCTATTTTGAAACGGTAGATACCGATACGCAGCGCGTACCGGGCAGCCCGGATCAGGTCGATGTGGTCTATAAAGTCAAAGAACGTAACACCGGTAGCTTCAACTTTGGTATCGGCTACGGTACGGAAAGTGGCGTCAGCTTCCAGGCCGGCGTTCAGCAGGACAACTGGCTGGGTACCGGCTATTCCGTCGGAATTAACGGCACTAAAAACGATTATCAGACCTATACTGAACTGTCGGTCACTAACCCGTATTTCACCGTTGACGGCGTGAGCCTCGGTGGTCGTATTTTCTATAACGACTTCGATGCGAACGACGCGGATCTGTCTGACTATACCAATAAAAGCTATGGTACGGACGTTACGCTGGGCTTCCCGATCAACGAATACAATACGCTGCGCGCGGGCTTAGGTTATGTACATAACTCCCTGTCCAATATGCAGCCGCAGGTGGCGATGTGGCGTTATCTGAACTCAATGGGTCAATATCCGGAAAATACCGATGATAAAAACTCATTTAGTGCCAACGACTTCACCTTCAACTACGGTTGGACCTATAACAAGCTTGACCGCGGCTTCTTCCCGACAGAAGGTTCTCGTGTCAACCTGAATGGTAAAGTGACCATTCCAGGTTCTGATAACGAATACTACAAAGCTACGCTGGATACGGCGACCTACGTACCGATCGATAACGATCATAAGTGGGTGGTTCTGGGACGTACTCGCTTCGGTTATGGCGACGGTATTGGTGGCAAAGAGATGCCGTTCTACGAGAACTTCTATGCCGGTGGTTCAAGCACCGTGCGCGGGTTCCAGTCGAACACCATTGGTCCGAAAGCGGTTTATTTCCCGGCCAGCAGCCGCCACGATGGCGATAATAGCTACGACAGTAACTGTAAGAGCACTGAATCTGCACCGTGTAAATCCGATGATGCGGTGGGCGGTAACGCCATGGCCGTTGCCAGCCTGGAGCTGATTACGCCGACGCCGTTTATCAGCGATAAATATGCTAACTCGGTCCGTACCTCCTTGTTCTGGGATATGGGGACCGCGTGGGATACGCATTGGGATTCGAGCGCTTACGCGGGTTATCCGGATTACGGTGATCCGAGCAACATCCGTATGTCCGCCGGTATTGCGGTGCAGTGGATGTCTCCGTTGGGGCCGTTGGTATTCTCCTACGCCCAACCGTATAAAAAGTACGAAGGAGACAAGGCCGAGCAGTTCCAGTTTAACATTGGTAAAACCTGGTAATTGCGGGCAGCAATGGAATGTAAGTGCAGTATAGCGCTGACTTTAGGCGATAATCACGGTTATCGCCTGGCCACGCAAATAACGGTACCCCTGGGTACTCATGGGATGGTAAGGAGTTAATTGTGAAAAAGTGGTTATTAGCTGCAGGTCTGGGTTTAGCAATGGTAACTTCCGCTCAGGCGGCAGATAAAATTGCGATGGTTAACATGAACAGCTTGTTCCAGCAGGTTGCCCAGAAAACAGGCGTTTCGAACACGCTGGAAAACGAGTTCAAGGGCCGCGCGAGCGAGCTGCAGCGTATGGAAGGCGATCTGCAGTCCAAAATGCAGCGTCTGCAGTCCATGAAACCGGGTGCCGACCGTACCAAGCTGGAAAAAGACGTAATGGCTCAGCGCCAGACCTTCTCTCAGAAGGCACAGTCTTTTGAGCAGGATCGTGCTCGTCGCTCCAACGAAGAGCGCGGCAAACTGGTTACCCGTATCCAGACTGCTGTGAAAAGCGTAGCGAGCAGCCAGAGCATCGACCTGGTTGTTGATTCTAATGCCGTTGCATACAACAGCAGCGATGTAAAAGACATCACCGCTGATGTGCTGAAACAGGTTAACTAAGTAATGCCTTCTATTCGACTGGCTGATCTAGCACAGCAGTTGGATGCAGAATTACACGGTGATGGCGATATCGTCATCACCGATGTTGCGTCCATGCAGACTGCAAAAGCGGGTCATATTACGTTCATGGTCAATCCTAAGTACCGTGAGCACCTGGCCGCTTGCCAGGCATCTGCCGTTGTCATGACGCAGGATGATTTACCTTTTGCCCACAGCGCAGCACTGGTAGTGCGTAATCCCTACCTGACCTATGCGCGTATGGCTCAAATTCTGGATACCACGCCGCAGCCGGCGCAGGATATCGCCCCGAGCGCGGTGATTGATGCCACGGCGAAGCTGGGTAAAAACGTCTCGATTGGCCCTAACGCCGTGATCGAATCTGATGTTGTGCTTGCTGATAATGTGGTGATTGGCGCCGGGTGCTTCGTTGGGAAAAAAACAAAAATTGGTGCTGGTTCCCGTTTGTGGGCCAACGTCACCGTTTACCACGAGATTGAGATCGGTGAGAATTGCCTGATTCAGTCCAGCACCGTGATCGGTGCCGACGGTTTCGGCTATGCCAACGATCGCGGCAACTGGGTGAAGATCCCGCAACTGGGTCGCGTCATTATTGGCGATCGCGTAGAGATCGGCGCCTGCACAACCATTGATCGTGGTGCGCTGGATGATACCGTGATCGGCAATGGCGTTATCATTGATAACCAGTGTCAGATTGCGCATAACGTTGTGATTGGTGACAATACTGCCGTTGCGGGTGGCGTTATCATGGCAGGCAGCCTGAAAATTGGCCGTTACTGCATGATTGGCGGAGCCAGCGTGATTAACGGACATATGGAAATTTGCGACAAAGTCACCGTCACGGGTATGGGAATGGTCATGCGTCCTATCACCGAGCCTGGCGTCTATTCTTCTGGTATTCCGCTGCAACCGAATAAGGTGTGGCGTAAAACCGCGGCGCTGGTGATGAATATTGATGAGATAAACAAACGCCTCAAATCGATTGAGCGTAAGGTTAATCAACAAGATTAGCGCATCAGTTGACACACAAAATCATGCAAAGCAGCATCCGGGCGGCAACCGCCGTAGACAAAGACGCTGCCTGAGAGATGAAGTGTAAAAATTTTCGGCCTGTTGCATTCATAAGATTGCCGCAGGCCGTGTTATTATTGCCTTTTAGTATATTTAGACAGGAAGAGTATTTTGACTACTGAAACTCATACTCTGCACATTGAAGAGATTCTGGAACTTCTCCCTCACCGCTACCCGTTCCTGCTGGTAGATCGGGTGCTGGATTTTGAAGAAGGTCGTTTTCTGCGCGCAGTTAAAAATGTTTCTGTTAACGAGCCGTTTTTCCAGGGGCACTTCCCTGGTAAACCGATTTTACCGGGCGTGCTGATTCTGGAAGCGATGGCGCAAGCCACCGGTATTCTGGCATTCAAAAGCGTAGGTAAGCTCGAGCCGGGTGAACTTTATTACTTCGCCGGGATTGATGAAGCGCGTTTCAAACGTCCGGTAGTGCCAGGCGATCAGATGATTATGGAAGTCACTTTCGAGAAAACCCGTCGCGGCCTGACTCGTTTTAAAGGCGTCGCGTTGGTTGATGGCAAAGTGGTTTGCGAAGCAACGATGATGTGTGCGCGTAGCCGGGAGGCCTGATACGTGATTGATAAAACCGCCTTTATTCATCCGACTGCCATCGTGGAAGACGGCGCCATTATCGGTGCTAACGCCCACATTGGCCCGTTTTGTATTGTTGGTGCTAACGTCGTAATTGGCGAAGGTACCGTACTGAAGTCTCATGTTGTCGTGAACGGCCATACCAAAATTGGTCGTGATAACGAGATCTATCAGTTCGCTTCCATCGGTGAAGTTAACCAGGACCTGAAATACGCTGGTGAACCGACGCGTGTGGAAATTGGCGACCGCAACCGCATCCGCGAAAGCGTCACCATTCATCGTGGCACAGTACAGGGCGGTGGATTGACGAAGGTGGGCAGCGATAACTTGCTGATGATCAACGCACATGTTGCACACGATTGTACGGTCGGTAACCGCTGTATTCTGGCCAACAATGCCACGCTCGCCGGACATGTCTCACTGGATGATTTCGTCATCATCGGCGGCATGACGGCAGTCCATCAGTTCTGCATCATTGGCGCGCACGTCATGGTTGGCGGCTGCTCCGGCGTCGCACAGGATGTCCCGCCGTTCGTGATTGCTCAGGGCAATCACGCGACGCCATATGGCGTCAATATTGAAGGTCTGAAGCGTCGTGGCTTTAGCCGCGAAGCCATCACCGCCATTCGCAATGCGTACAAACTGCTGTACCGCAGCGGGAAAACGCTGGATGAAGCGAAACCGGAAATCGCCGAGCTGGCGGCTCAGTACCCTGAAGTTCAGCCATTTGTCGATTTCTTCGCCCGCTCCACGCGCGGTCTGATTCGTTAATGTCTGCACAACGTCCCCTGACGATTGCCCTGGTCGCCGGAGAAACCTCCGGCGATATTCTTGGTGCAGGTCTGATCCGCGCCCTTAAAGCACGTATTCCCGATGCTCGCTTTGTCGGCGTGGCAGGACCGTTGATGCAGGCTGAAGGCTGTGAGGCCTGGTATGAGATGGAAGAGCTGGCGGTGATGGGCATTGTCGAAGTGCTCGGTCGTCTGCGTCGCCTGCTGCATATCCGGGCCGATCTTACCCGCCGCTTCAGCGAATTACGTCCCGATGTTTTCGTCGGTATTGACGCTCCGGATTTCAATATTACGCTGGAAGGCAACCTGAAAAAGCAGGGTATTAAGACCATTCATTATGTCAGTCCCTCCGTATGGGCCTGGCGGCAAAAACGCGTTTTCAAAATCGGCAGATCGACGAATCTGGTGCTGGCATTTCTGCCTTTCGAAAAAGCGTTTTACGACAAATTTAACGTTCCCTGCCGCTTTATCGGTCATACCATGGCGGATGCAATGCCGTTGGATCCGGATAAAGGCGCCGCGCGGGATCGTCTGGGCATTGCCCGGGATGTGCACTGCCTGGCGCTGCTGCCGGGGAGTCGCGGCGCTGAAGTCGAAATGCTCAGCGCTGACTTTCTGAAAACCGCGCAAATTCTGCGCAAAGATTATCCCGACCTGCAGGTCCTGGTGCCGCTGGTGAATGCCAGAAGGCGGGAGCAGTTCGAACGTATTAAAGCAGAAACGGCGCCGGAACTGACGGTACATCTGCTGGATGGCCAGGCGCGCGATGCGATGATCGCCAGCGATGCGGCCCTGCTGGCTTCCGGAACCGCGGCGCTGGAGTGCATGTTGGCCAAGTGTCCGATGGTGGTTGGCTATCGTATGAAGCCGTTTACTTTCTGGCTGGCGAAACGACTGGTGAAAACTGACTACGTTTCGTTACCGAACCTGCTGGCTGGCCGCGCGCTGGTCAAAGAGCTGCTGCAGGATGAGTGCCAGCCCGGGTCGCTTGCGGATGCGCTGCGCCCGCTGCTGACCGAGGGTAAAACCAGCCATGAAATGCATGACACTTTCCGCGCGCTGCATCAACAAATTCGCTGCAATGCGGATGAGCAGGCGGCGGACGCAGTGCTGGAGTTAGCAAAATGATTGAGTTTGTGTATCCGCATACTCACCTGGTCGCCGGCGTGGACGAAGTCGGTCGCGGACCTCTGGTTGGCGCGGTCGTGACCGCCGCGGTGATCCTTGACCCGGCGCGGCCAATTGTGGGTCTCAATGACTCTAAAAAATTAAGCGAAAAGCGTCGTCTGGCGCTGTTCGATGAAATCAAAGAGAAAGCGTTAGCCTGGAGTTTCGGCCGCGCGGAACCGCATGAAATAGACGAGCTGAACATTCTGCATGCGACCATGCTGGCGATGCAGCGCGCTGTTGCGGCCCTTCCGGTTGTGCCGGAGTTTGTGCTGATTGATGGCAACCGCTGCCCGCCGCTGCCAGTGCCCTCACAGGCGGTGGTCAAAGGCGATAGCCGGGTGGCAGAAATCAGCGCAGCGTCTATTCTGGCTAAAGTCGCGCGCGATGCGGAAATGGCTAAGCTGGATCTTGAATTTCCTCAATATGGCTTTGCGCAGCATAAAGGCTACCCTACAGCTTTCCATCTGGAAAAACTGATCGAACATGGCGCAACCGAGCATCATCGGCGTAGTTTTGGCCCGGTAAAACGCGCGCTGGGCCTTGCGTCCTGATTCTTGTGTCGAGAAATAAGTAAACCGGAATCTGAAGATGTCTGAACCACGTTTCGTCCACCTGCGGGTGCATAGCGACTATTCCATGATCGATGGGCTGGCAAAAACCGGGCCGCTGGTGAAAAAGGCGGCCTCGCTTGGCATGCCTGCGCTGGCGATCACCGATTTTACTAACCTGTGCGGGCTGGTGAAGTTCTACGGAGCGGGACATGGCGCAGGCCTGAAGCCCATCGTCGGCGCGGATTTTCACGTCCAGAGCGAACTGATGGGCGATGAGTTCACCGAACTCACGGTTCTGGCAGCCAACAATGTCGGCTATCAAAATCTGACGCTGCTGATTTCACGCGCCTATCAACGCGGCTACGGTGCGCTGGGGCCGTGGATTGACCGGGACTGGCTGGCCGAACATCAGGAAGGGCTGATCCTGCTTTCCGGCGCACGTAAAGGCGATGTTGGCGTCAGCCTGACGCGTGGCAATATGGCGCTGGTCGATCAATGCCTCTCTTTCTATCAGCAACATTTCGCGGATCGCTATTATCTGGAGCTGATCCGCACCGGCCGCGCCGATGAAGAGGCCTATTTACACGCCGCCGTGCAACTGGCTGAAGAGCGCGGTTTACCGGTCGTGGCTACCAATGATGTGCGTTTTCTGGAAACCAGTGACTTCGATGCGCATGAGATCCGTGTCGCGATTCATGACGGTTTTACCCTGGACGATCCGAAGCGCCCGCGTAAATACTCGCCGCAGCAATATATGCGCAGCGAAGATGAAATGTGCGAGCTGTTCTCTGATATTCCGGAGGCGCTGGCAAATAGCGTCGAAATCGCCAAACGCTGCAACGTCACCGTGCGCCTTGGCGAATACTTCCTGCCGCAGTTCCCGACCGGGGATATGACGACGGAAGATTATCTGGTTAAAAAATCAAAAGAGGGCCTGGAAGAGCGTCTGGCTTTCCTGTTCCCTGATCCTGAAGAGCGGGCTAAACGCCGGCCTGAATACGATGAACGTCTGGATATCGAGCTTCAGGTGATTAACCAGATGGGCTTCCCCGGCTACTTCCTGATCGTCATGGAGTTTATCCAGTGGTCCAAGGATAACGGCGTACCGGTAGGGCCGGGACGTGGTTCCGGTGCCGGGTCATTAGTCGCCTACGCCTTAAAAATCACTGACCTGGATCCACTGGAATTCGATCTGCTGTTCGAACGTTTCCTGAACCCTGAACGTGTATCAATGCCCGACTTTGACGTCGACTTCTGCATGGAGAAGCGTGATCAGGTTATCGAGCATGTGGCGGATATGTACGGTCGCGATGCGGTATCGCAAATCATCACCTTCGGTACGATGGCGGCGAAAGCGGTTATTCGCGACGTGGGCCGCGTGCTCGGCCACCCGTACG
>NZ_JBCNNS010000166.1:0-7745 GCF_039594335.1 Raoultella sp. | reverse complement strand
TTACCCGCGCTGCCACTGAAGGCAGTAACATCCCCTTTTTAAGCGACATTGAACTACCGGTTCCGGTTGCTGCCGGGCATGACCTGCTCATTGAAATGAAGGCGATTTCCGTTAACCCGGTGGATACCAAAGTCCGCGCCGGATTTACCGGTGATACCCCGCGAGTGCTGGGCTGGGATGCGGTTGGCGTCGTAAAATCGGTCGGCGAGGCGGTCACGCTATTCGCGCCAGGCGATGAGGTCTGGTATGCCGGTGCGCTGGGCCGCGCAGGAAGTAATAGCCAGTTTCAGCTCGTCGACGAGCGGATCGTCGCATTAAAGCCGCGCTCTCTGGATAACGCGTCTGCCGCCGCCCTGCCGCTGACCGCCATCACCGCATGGGAATTGTTGTTCGACCGGCTTGGTGTGCAGGAAGGCGGCAACGCCGGAGACACGCTGCTGATTGTCGGCGCTGCCGGCGGTGTCGGCTCTATTCTCACGCAGCTAGCGCGCAAACTGACGCGCATGACGGTCATCGGCACCGCTTCGCGTCCGGAAAGCCAGAAATGGGTGCTTGATGCCGGGGCGCACCACGTTATCGATCACAGCCAGCCGCTCAGTGAAGAACTGGCGCGCATTGGGGTCAACGCCGTGACGCACGTCGCCAGCCTCAACAATACTGAGCAACATTACGCGCAGCTGATTGCCGCCCTCGCCCCGCAAGGTAAGCTGGCGTTGATTGACGACCCGGAATCCCTCGACGCCCGCCCGCTAAAGGCCAAAAGCATTTCGCTACATTGGGAATTTATGTTCACTCGTTCGATGTTTGAAACGTCGGATATGCTGGCCCAGCATCAGCTGCTGACCCGGGTGGCGGCCCTGATTGATGATAAGACTATCAAAACCACCCTCGGCGAGCATTACGGCACCATTTCCGCCGCACATCTGCAAAAAGCGCACACCCGGCTGGAAACCGGACGCGCGGTTGGCAAAATCGTGCTGGAAGGGTTTTAAGATGACCCGCGACGCGATATCTGTCATTGCGGTTCTGAAGGCCAAACCGGGGAAAACGGCCGATCTGCAACAGGCGCTGAAAGCCCTGTTACTGCCGACCCGTCAGGAAGCGGGTAATCTGGATTACGCCCTGTTTCAGTTGCGCGATGCACCGGACACCTTCTACATGCGCGAGTCGTGGCGTGACCCGTCCGCGCTGGAGGCGCACATCGCCCTGCCGCACTTTCAGGCCTTTATCGCGCAAATGGACAGCCTGCTGGCTGAGCCGCTGCGCCTGGATTATCTGACGTCGGTTGAATAATTGAATCATTGCCTCAACGCTTGCGGGTTCCCTGCCGGACAGGGAGCCCCTATTTTTGCCGCTTTCTTTTTTTCCCGTCTCTTTTCCCTTTCTGTTTAACACTCTGAGCTAATCGCCCCACGCCCTGCGCTGACCAGGATACGCTTACCCTTGCCACCAAAAAGCAGGTCATCCCTTCCAAATTATCCGGCACGTTCATTCAGAAAGAGGTTTCGCTATGCAGATCAATGCTATTGGTACGTACTCCGCCACCCAACCGCTGAAATCGATGGCCATCTCCCGCCGCGACCCGGGTTCCCACGATGTGCAGA
Source organism: Raoultella sp. (assembly GCF_039594335.1). Taxonomy (NCBI): domain Bacteria; kingdom Pseudomonadati; phylum Pseudomonadota; class Gammaproteobacteria; order Enterobacterales; family Enterobacteriaceae; genus Klebsiella; species Raoultella sp. Next base: position 6,141 of record NZ_JBCNNS010000166.1, on the reverse strand, counting down.
TTGCTATCAATTACTGCGGCGTCTGCCACTCCGACCTTCATCAGGCGCGATCCGAATGGGCCGGTACGCTCTATCCTTGCGTGCCGGGGCATGAAATCGTCGGCCAGGTGACCGCCATCGGCAACCAGGTCTCAGGGTTCAACGTCGGCGACCTGGTCGGCGTCGGCTGTATGGTCGACAGCTGTAAACAGTGTGAAGAGTGCGAAGCAGGGCTGGAAAACTACTGCGATCATATGATTCTCACCTACAACGGCCCAACGGCAGACGCGCCCGGACACACCCTCGGCGGCTATTCGCAGCAGATTGTAGTGCACGAACGCTACGTGCTGCATGTGCGCCATCCGAAGGAACAACTCGCTGCCGTGGCACCGCTGCTCTGCGCGGGGATCACCACGTACTCTCCGCTGCGCCACTGGAACGTCGGGCCGGGGAAAAAAGTCGGTATCGTGGGTATCGGCGGGTTGGGGCATATGGGGATTAAGTTGGCCCACGCGATGGGTGCCCACGTGGTGGCCTTTACCACCTCAGAATCGAAGCGGGAAGCGGCAAAAATGCTGGGCGCGGATGAGGTGGTTGTCTCACGCAACGAGGATGAAATGGCCGCCCATGTGAAAAGCTTCGATTTCATCCTCAATACCGTGGCAGCGCCGCACAATCTCGATGCTTTCACCACGTTACTTAAACGCGATGGCACTCTGACCCTGGTCGGCGCGCCGGCCAGTCCGCACCCTTCGCCGGAAGTATTTAATCTGCTATTCCGCCGTCGTGCGATTGCCGGTTCGATGATTGGCGGGATCCCGGAAACTCAGGAGATGCTCGATTTCTGCGCCGAACACGGCATCGTCGCCGATATTGAGCTGATTCGCGGCGATCAGATCAACGAAGCCTGGGAGCGCATGGTCAAAGGCGATGTCAAATATCGCTTCGTGATCGACAGCGCAACGCTCGCCGGCTAAGTCCCGCGGCGAAAGGTGCGCCGCCACTCCGCCGGGCTGACGCCAAAGCGGGATTTGAACTGCTGGCGCCAGGTCACGACGGAGCGGAAGCCCACGCTCTCCGCCACCTGCTCGACGGGCATACGACCCGCTTCGAGCAGGAGCTGACTGCGCCGCAGACGTTCCAGGGTAAGCCAGTCGGCAATGCTCATGCCGGTAGCCCTGGCGAAATGACGAGTCAGCGTACGGCGGCTCATCGCTACCACCTGCGCCAACGAGTCGAGATTGTGCGGCTCGGCGATATGCTGCTGGAGATACTCCAGCAGGCCGTTAATCCGCGCGTCGCGGGTATTTTTCGGGACCGGCTGGGCGATAAACTGCGCCTGGCCCCCTTCACGATGGGGCGGCACGATCATACGCCGGGCGATCTGATTCGCCGCCAGGCTGCCAAAACGCTGGCGGATGATATACAGGCAGCAGTCGAGCGCCGCCGCCGTGCCCGCTGAAGTAATGATCCGCTGGTCATCGACGTACAGCGCATTGATATCCAGCCGCACCTGTGGAAACTGCTGCTGAAATGCCTGCTCAAACTCCCAGTGGGTCGCCGCCCGTTTGCCATCCAGCAGCCCGGCATAGCCGAGAACAAAGGCGCCGAGGCAGAGTCCGACAATTTCCGCGCCGTTCTCCCTTGCCCGCACCAGGCTATCCAGCAGCGACTGAGGCGGCCGCTGATGCACCGCCCCCCAGTAAGGCACCACCACGATATCAGCCTGCTCAAGGGCAGTGAAATCCGCGCTGGCGTTGAGCGCAAAGCCGTCTGGCGCGGTTAACCATCCCGGCCGTTCGGCGCAAATCTGCAGGTTAAAGCGTTTCGTTTCCGAGACGCTGTTGCCAAACAACATACAGGGAACCGAGTAGTGAAAAGGGCTGAACCCGTCCACGGCGACAATCGCGACATCGGTTAATTTCATCGTCCTCTCCGTTCCCCGCGGCGGGCTTAAAAGATCATACTTTCCCCATCCTGCGGGATGCTGACAACATCGGCAATCTGATTATCCGCCACGTATTCGCGCAGCTCCTCGCGGCTCAGCAGGCAGTGATTGACCGCTTCAAGATGGATAGCGACAATTTTCGCCTCTGGCAGGGTGAAATGGGCCTTCAGCACATCTTCTTTGCCCATGATAATCGGCCCGAATCCAATCACGTGCGCGTACCCGGCATTCAACACCACGACATCGGGACGCAGCAGCAGCATATCGGCCTCAATTTCAGGGCGCCAGATAGTGTCGCCCACCAACCACAGGGTCTTCTCCTGCGGATGGCGGAACACCACGCCGCAGGCTTCTCCCAGACGTTCCGCCATAGCCGGTACGGCATAGGTGCGGTCGCTGCCATGCTGCCCTGAAATGGTTTTCTGCAAGCTGACGCCGGCAAACTCGCTCTTTTCCGCCAGCAGGCGGACATCCTGAAATCCCTGTCCACGCAGTAGGCTGGCATCACCATCATGCTGCACAAAAACCGGCAGCGTTTTCGGGATCGCGGCGATCGCCGCCTCATCCCAATGATCATCATGGGTATGAGTGACGATTGCGGCATCGACATCAATAATCGTTTCAAGGGAAAAAGGCAGCCCGACCAGCGGGTTACGCAGCCCTGCGCGGGCGGTGCCCGGGAATCCCGGCCAGGCGCCACGATCCGCCAGCATCGGGTCAATCAGGAACTTTTTCCCCGCATATTCAATAATCTGAGTTGAATTACGGATATGGGTCATTTGCATGATGTTCACTCCTCTTCGCGGTTATCTGGCGAACATCGTATGTCCCACCAGCCTGGCGCAATATGGGCATTTGGGCAATGATCGATGAGATTGGGCCAACTTTCTGCGGTGGCCTCCTCCGCGGGTTATGGTGTCCTGAACGCTCATTTTCTGAGGAAGTGGCGACGATGAAAAAGAGACTGACCGCCGCCGATATGCACAACGCCGAAGTCATTGCGCAAACCCCGTGGTTCAGCATGCATAAGGTGGCTATCGACGTCACGGATGCCGGGCGCCGCGATTTTTACTCTGCCCATTACCCACGCCCGGCGCGGAGGATTGTCGCCATGCAGCAGGACAAAGTGCTGCTGATCCGCCACTACCGGTATCTGATCGATAAGGTGGTGTGGGCTATTCCGTCCGGTGGTTTGATGAAGGGGAAGAGCAGCGTGCGGCGGCCCTGCGCGAGCCACGGGAAGAGACCGGCAGGCACTCCCAGTCCCCCCGGGCCGGGCGCGTTTTCATCATCACCCATGTGGTAAGCGGTACAAACAGCATCGACAGGCTCATGATGAACGCCCCCTCACCCAGCGAGGCAGCGGTCGAGACCGAGTAGATCCACAGACACAGGTTTAGCGCAAACCACAGCCCACCGTTCGTCATCGGCCGCCAGTGTCGCCTCTCAACGTGAAAGCCGCGACAAAACGGCAGCAACAGCAGCGCCGCAAAAAAGAAACGTAGCCCAAGGAAGGCGAAAACCGGCATCCCCGCGATGGCTTCGCGAGAAAAAATCCATCCGCATGTGGCGATAACCCTAGCGGCGACCAGCAGTAAATCCGCCTGACGCTGCCGGACCATATTCACCTCTCCTTGTGTTGACGATTACCAGCCAGGAACCGCGCCACCGTTAAAGATAGTCTCTGCCGCCTTTGCCACTTCCGGCGACTGATAGGACTGCATAAACTCCTTTACCTTTTCCGCGTCTTTATTGTCTTCGCGGGCCACGATGATATTCACGTACGGCGAGTTTTTATCTTCAATAAAAATCCCGTCATGTACCGGCGAGAGCCCGGTTTGCTGAAGATAGGTGGTGCTGATAATCGCCACATCCACTTTCGGGTCGTCCAGCACGCGCGGCAGTTGCGCGCCTTCCAGCTCCATAATATTCAGGTGACGTGGATTGGCGGTGATATCGACCGCCGTAGGCAGCAGGCCAGTCCCGGCCTTCAGGGTAATCAGCTGCTCTTTTTGCAACAGCAGAAGCGCGCGGCCCAGGTTGGTGGGGTCGTTCGGAATGGCAATTGTCGCCCCGTCTTGCAGATCGGTCATCGATTTTATTTTGCGTGAGTAGCCCGCCATCGGGAATACGAAAGTGTTGCCGACCGCCACCAGATGGTAGCCGTGCGCTTTGTTATCCTGCTCGAGGAACGGCCGGTGCTGGAAGACATTTGCATCCAGATCGCCGGCGTTCGTCGCTTCATTAGGCAAAAGCGAACCGCTGAACCCCACCAGCTCGACTTCCAGACCATATTTCTCTTTCGCGACCTTTTTAGCCACTTCCGCCACATCCTGTTCCGCGCCGTTGATGACGCCGACTTTAATGTGTTTCGCATCGCTGCTTTTCTGGTCGCAGCCCGCCAGCAGCAGGCCCACCAGCACCACAGCGGCGGCTGTCCGTAAACGCAATTTCATCATTTTTACCCTGTCAGTCCATAGAAGTTGTTATTATTTCGTACGAAACTATAACGACTTTATGGCCAGGTTTTAAACTGCAAAACGGCAACCGGAAATAAAATCATCTACCGGTACCTGGCTTCATGCGCCAGCAGCCAGGCTTTACGCGCCAGGCCGCCGCCGTAGCCGATCAGTGAACCATCTTTACCAATAATACGGTGGCAGGGAATGACGATTGCCACCCGGTTCGCGCCGTTGGCGTTGGCGACAGCCCGCACAGCACTGCGTTTCCCCATCTGCTGCGCCAGCCCTTGATAATGTTGTGTCTCGCCGTACGGTACCGCCTGGAGCTGCTGCCAGACCGCCAGTTGAAAGTCGCTGCCCGGCGTATCAAGCATCAGGGAAAAATGGTGGCGCTGGCCAGCAAAATATTCGCCGATCTCCTTCACCGCCTGGCACGTATGTTCATTCTCCCCTGCGAGAATATTGGCTGATAACAGACGCTGGATATCGCGAAATTCCGTCTCCAGCATCCGACGGTCAACGAACTCCAGCAGACAAACGCCGCGCTCGCTGGCGCAGACAAACATCGGACCGACAGGAGTGGTAAAGCGGTGGATCAAAATGACCTGCGCCGCGGCGCTTGGCGCGCGACCGGTGAGTTTTTTACAGGTATAGCCAAAACCGCTCAGCGAATCGTAGCCACTGTCAAACGCAACGTCGATCGTGCGGCGCCCGCCTTTAAGTTCTTGTAAGGCGGTATTCACCCGCAGCATCCGTTGAAAAGCCTGGAAAGTCATCCCGTAGTGATGGGTAAACCAGCGGCGTATCCTTTCCGGGCTGATGTGCTGCTGGCGCAGCTGGTCGTCGCTGATCCGCAACTTCGGGTTATCCCGCAGTTGCCGCATCACCTGCTCTACCATCGGCGGCGCGGAGCTGGCGTTCTCCGTCGGCCGGCAAATCTTGCACGGGCGAAATCCAGCGCTGAGCGCGGCTTTAAAATCGCGGTAAAACTCCACGTTCTCCCGCTTTGGCTTGCGGGCACGACAGGTGGCAAGGCAAAACACCCCGGTCGTTTTCACGCCCACGAAAAATACCCCCGCATACCCGGCATCGCGCACCAGCAGCGCGGCGTACCAGGTATCGCATAAACCGCTATCAGTCACCTGCATGGCCAAACACTCCATTAAACGATTGCTGCCGCCGCACGTTGCGCAGAAGAATCCGTAGATATTTCTGCTGCGCACGATGCAGCACATTACCCATAGAAACGCGCTTCACCCCAAGGCTGGCAAGCTCGCCAGTCTCTGGTAACCCGGGCATCGCCATCACGTTCAGCGGCAGTGTGACCGCCGCCACAATAGCCGCAATATCCGCCACCCCGGTGACACCGGGCACAAACAGACCATCCGCACCGTTTTGGGCATACAGCTGACCCCGGGCTATCGTCTCGGCCCGGGCCTGGGGCAGGTTCAGCAAAAATGTATCGGTCCGAATATTCAGAAACAGCGGCGCACCCGCCTGCGCCAGACCCGTTTTAATCGCCCGCAAGCGCCGGGCGAAAGCTTGTGCCTCAACCAAAGCACGCTCGTCTTCGTTCACCAGACTGTCTTCCAGATTCACCCCCACGACACCGGTGTGTGCCAGCGTACACAAATTATCGACCACTGCTTCGACGCTGGTACCATATCCGGCTTCCATATCCACGCTCAGCGGAAGTGCCACCCGCGCGCGGATGCGGGTGACCAACTGCAGCAGTTCTGCGAACAGTAGCCC
>NZ_JBCNNS010000165.1:0-7584 GCF_039594335.1 Raoultella sp. | reverse complement strand
TTTCAGATGACAACATTCAGCGGATTGAATGGTGATGGGGAGGAAGGATTATTCGTCGCTTCGCGCCTCACTCTTCGGGTCGTTGCCTGCGGCAACGTTCTCTCGCTTGCGCTCGAGTCGAACCTTAATCGAAGGTTCTCACCCTTCCCGACAAGTGCAAGCTTCGATGAGATTTGCCGGGGTTACTACATTACTGTGGTGAATAATGGTGGTGGGGGAAGGATTATTCGTCGCTTCGCGCCTCACCCTTTGGGCCGTTGCCTGCGGCAACATTCTCTCGCTTGCGCTCGAGTCGAACCTTAATCGAAGGTTCTCACCCTTCCCGACAAGTGCAAACCTCGCTGAGATTTGTCGGGGTTACCACATTACTGTGGGGAATAATGGTGGTGGGGGAAGGATTCGAACCTTCGAAGTCGATGACGGCAGATTTACAGTCTGCTCCCTTTGGCCGCTCGGGAACCCCACCACGGGGTAATGCTTAATACTGGCCTGCTTCCTTCCGGGGAAGCGGGGCGCATCATACCAAATGATGCGCCCCTGTAAAGCTTTCCGTTGATAAAATTAAACTGGTTGCCTGAAATTTACGCGTAAAGGCGCAAAGCTAACCAGTTAATTTCATTGTCGATTAAAGAATAATCGTTCGGTTGCCGTAAACAAACACGCGCTGGGCCAGAACTTGATACAGCGCGCGGCTCAGCACATTTTTTTCAACATCGCGGCCCGCGCGCATCATATCTTCCGCCGTATAGGTATGATCGACATGAATAACATCCTGCATAATGATCGGGCCTTCATCCAGATTGTCGTTAACGTAGTGGGCGGTGGCGCCGATGATCTTCACGCCGCGCTCGTAGGCCTGATGATAAGGACGGGCGCCAATAAAGGCTGGCAGGAAGGAGTGATGAATGTTGATAATCTGGTTTGGGAAGCGGGAAACGAATTCCGGTGTCAGAACGCGCATATACTTCGCCAGTACGACATAATCCGGCGCGTAGGATTCGATAGCGTCGCCCATCTGCTTGTCGTGTTCTTCGCGCGTCAGCCCTTCGTGGCTGACCAACTGAAATGGAATATCAAAACGTTCAACCAGCGAGCGCAGGGTTTCATGGTTGCCGATGACGGCCGCAATCTCAACATCCAGGCCGCCATAGTTGGCTTTCATCAGCAGATCGCCCAGACAGTGCGCTTCTTTGGTGACCAGGATCACCACCCGACGGCGGCCGGCTGGCGTCAGTTCGCGTATTGAGCCTTCCGGTAGCGCGCTATCAAGGTCGGCGAGCAGAATGGCGTCATTAAAAATACCTTCCAGTTCGGTACGCATAAAGAAGCGGCCGGTACGGTGATCGACAAACTCGTTGTTCTGCACGATATTCAGCTCGTGCTTGTAACAAATATTCGTGATACGCGCGATGAGTCCTTTCTGGTCAGGGCAAATGGTGCGTAGTACTTTACGTTGTAATGAATGCATCGCGGGGAAAATCCTGTAGTGTTTGCTATTGCTGGCGCCAGCTTTACTGGCCGCAGCATTTTTTAAATTTTTTACCTGAACCGCAAGGGCAGGGGTCGTTACGACCCATCAGCGGTCGTGTGCCGTCGATATAATACCACCGTCCATTTTCTTTTAAGAATCTGGAACGTTCAATAATCGCGCCGGGGCGGTTATCGTCCTGATATCGCGCGATAAAACTGACGAACCCCTCGTCGGGATGACGGCCTTCATCGGCAGCAAATACGGTTAAGCCTTGCCATTGCGTTTTCGCGAACCCCTTTTCCAGTTCGGCCCGGAAGTGCTGCGGCTGACAGGAAGGGTGCCAGGTGGCGATCAGGTAATCGGCATCCTTCATGACAAACGCGCTGTAGCGGGATCGCATCAGTTGTGAGGGATCCGGCGCGGGCAAAGAGCCGGTCAGATATCGCTGACAACATGAGCTATACTCCAGAGCGCTGCCACAAGGGCATAATGGCGACAAAACGGCCTCCATGGATAAAGAATCACGGCGCATCGGCGCCAAAGTGTTTTATGTTAACTGAGCTGTGGCAATGATGCCATGCTCGGAGTGGAAGGAAGTATATCGGTAATAATGAGAAAGCTTAAAATTGGTCTGGCGTTAGGGGCGGGCGCTGCCCGCGGATGGTCACATATTGGTACGATTAAAGCACTACAGCGTGCGGGTATTGAAATTGATATCGTCGCTGGATGTTCAATCGGTGCGCTGGTAGGGGCTGCCTTTGCCTGCAATCGACTTCCGGTCCTTGAGAAATGGGTCTCCTCTTTTAGTAACTGGGATGTGCTGCGGTTGATGGATCTTTCCTGGCGCCGTGGTGGTCTGCTGCGCGGTGAGCGCGTATTCAACCAGTTTCGGCAGGTATTGCCCGTCTCCGATATTGAGCGCTGCGACCGTCGTTTTGCCGCGGTTGCGACTAATTTAAGCACCGGTCGCGAACTGTGGTTTACCGAGGGCGATCTACACCGGGCAGTACGCGCCTCCTGCAGCATGCCGGGCCTGATGTCACCCGTTATGCATAATGGTTACTGGCTGGTCGATGGTGCAGTAGTCAACCCTGTTCCGGTTTCTCTGGCGCGCGCGCTGGGGGCGGATATCGTGATTGCCGTCGACTTACAGCACGATGCCCACCTGATGCAGCAGGATTTATGGTCAATTGAACAGCCTCAGCCAGAAGAGAAAGCTTTTTCCTGGCATGGGCGAATCCGTGCAGGCCTGAGCGGAATGACCTCCCGCCGCGCGGCGACGCCCACGGCAATGGAGATAATGTCGACCTCTATTCAGGTGCTGGAAAATCGCCTGAAACGGAATCGTATGGCGGGCGATCCTCCCGATATTTTGCTGCAGCCTTTTTGCCCACAAATATCCACGCTTGATTTTCATCGTGCAGGTGAGGCAATTGCTGCCGGGCAGCAGGCGGTTGAAAAGAAGATGGATGAGCTACTACCTTTGGTGCGCACCGCGGTGTGACGCCATCTAACCAGGACTTAAGTAAATTCTGACAGGCGATAGTGTGAATTGCATGCCACTATTTAACTATCGCCAGCCAGAGGAGAGATCATGACGCAGCCATTGGCGGGAAAACTGATTCTGATAGTTGAAGACGAAGCCGTTTTCCGCTCACTCTTGCACTCCTGGCTAACCTCACTGGGCGCGGCGACGGCACTGGCGGAGGATGGTGTGGAAGCACTTCAGAAAATGGCCGAGTCCAAACCCGACCTGATGATTTGCGACATTTCTATGCCGCGAATGAATGGTCTTGAACTGGTGGAGCATCTGCGCAACCGCGGCGAAAAGCTGCCGATCCTGATGATTTCGGCAACCGAAAATATGGCCGATATTGCCAAAGCGTTGCGCCTTGGCGTCCAGGATGTGTTGTTAAAGCCGGTAAAAGATTTCAACCGCCTGCGGGAAACGGTGTATGCCTGTCTGTATCCCAATATGTTTAACTCGCGTGTTGAGGAAGAAGAACGGTTGTTTGAGGACTGGGATGCGCTGGTGAGCGATCCTACCGCAGCGTCAAGGCTACTGCAGGAGCTCCAGCCTCCCGTACAGCAAGAAATTTCGAAGTGTCGTATTCATTATCGTCAGTTAGTGTCGGCGGATAAACCCGGTCTGGTGCTTGATATTGCGCCATTATCAGAAAATGATCTGGCATTCTATTGCCTGGATGTCACACGAGCAGGTGATAATGGCGTGCTTGCAGCGCTGTTGCTGCGGGCTTTGTTTAATGGATTGCTTCAGGAGCAGTTGGCCCATCAGGGGCAGCGCCTGCCGGAAATGGGCAACCTGTTAAAACAGGTTAACCAATTACTGCGTCAGGCCAATTTACCTGGGCAATTTCCGTTGCTGGTGGGTTATTACCATAGCAGTCTGAAGAATTTGATATTGGTATCCGCAGGTCTGAATGGCACCCTCAATACCGGAGAACATCAAATTCAGATTAGCAATGGCGTTCCGTTAGGGACATTGGGTAACGCTTATCTCAACCAAATTAGCCAGCGCTGCGCATCATGGCAGTGCCAAATTTGGGGGGCCGGAGGGCGTTTACGACTGATGTTGTCTGCGGAGTGAGCAGTTACCTGTTTTTTAAGCTGGTAGGATTACCGAGTAATCTTTTGCAGTGGTACTATCACAGAGATTTATAAGTAAAGTCCTAATTCGAGGGAACACAAACCTTTTCAGACCAGGTTTGCCTGAGTGGACTGATATACTCGACACGTTATTATTGACGAAAAGTTTAAAAAATGAACAGTCCAGGAGATTGCAATGGCTGCCCTTAATTCTAAAGTAAGAAAAGCTGTTATCCCGGTTGCGGGATTAGGAACCAGGATGCTACCCGCCACCAAGGCTATTCCGAAAGAAATGCTGCCGCTGGTGGATAAGCCTTTAATTCAGTACGTCGTTAACGAATGCATCGCAGCCGGAATTACTGAAATTGTTCTGGTGACTCATTCGTCAAAAAACTCTATCGAAAACCATTTCGATACCAGTTTTGAACTGGAAGCCATGCTGGAAAAACGTGTTAAACGTCAGCTGCTGGAAGAAGTTCAGTCTATTTGTCCGCCGCATGTCACTATTATGCAGGTTCGTCAGGGGCTGGCTAAAGGTCTTGGTCACGCGGTACTGTGCGCGCACCCGGTGGTGGGTGACGAGCCGGTCGCGGTTATTCTGCCAGACGTTATTCTGGATGAATTCGAGTCCGATCTTTCCCGTGATAACCTGGCTGAAATGATCGCGCGTTTTGATGAAACAGGATCCAGCCAGATTATGGTTGAGCCTGTCGCTGATGTTACCGCTTACGGCGTTGTCGACTGCAAAGGCCAATCCCTGCAGCCGGGCGAAAGCGTCCCGATGGTGGGTGTGGTTGAGAAGCCGAAAGCCGATGTGGCACCGTCTAACCTCGCTGTTGTGGGGCGCTATGTGCTGAGCGCGGACATTTGGCCGCTGCTGGCAAAAACGCCTCCGGGAGCCGGGGATGAGATCCAACTGACCGACGCAATCGATATGCTGATCGAGAAAGAGACGGTTGAAGCCTATCATATGAAAGGTAAGAGCCACGACTGCGGTAATAAACTGGGTTATATGCAGGCGTTTGTGGAATATGGCGTGCGCCATAAATCCCTTGGCGCAGATTTTAAAGCCTGGCTGGAAAAAGCCGTAACTAAGTAATCGTTTTCAGCGTAATGATAAACCGGGGGCGAATTTCGTTTCCCGGTTTTTTTATATCTGCGGGCGGCAGGTAAAAAAAATCCCGCTGAAGCGGGATTTTTCAAATACAACCGTCGATTACAGCAGGAAATCGTCCAGGGTTTTACCCTGCTCGTCCATGGCTTTTTTGATCACTGCCGGAGTGCGACCTTGACCTGTCCAGGTTTTGGTTTCACCGTTTTCATCAACATAGCTATATTTAGCCGGACGCGCAGCGCGTTTAGCTTTAGTACCCGCTTTGACTGCTGCCATGGTGCTCAGCAGTTCGTTCGGATCAATACCATCTGCAATCAGCATTTCACGGTATTGTTGCAGTTTACGAGTACGCTCTTCAATTTCTGCAGCGGCGGCGCTTTCTTCTTCGCGACGTTCGTTAACGACAACTTCTAATTTTTCCAGCATTTCTTCTAGCGTTTCAAGGGTGCATTCTCTTGCCTGCGCACGAAGAGTACGGATGTTGTTCAAAATTTTAAGTGCTTCGCTCATTGTAGTAATCTCAAACTTATATTGTGGGGTGGTTTGTTGGACTAATAATAGAGCGATATAATCAGATGTGCAATAGGGTAGAATGTAAGGAATTCAAAATTACTTGTTATTTGTCGCAGCAATTAATTAATGTAAGTTAAATTCTACGTGCGACTTCACATCTTTTTTGCTTATAGCCTGACCTAAATCCTGAGCTAAAACCCTGAGATAGTATGCTTTTCTCTGCTGTCCGGGAGTAAAATTATACTTTGCAGGGATAAATATCCCTGTTGAGTATTAGCGTATTAGTAACGGCACTCTTTAATATAATCTGGTGAGTAAAAAACGTTATAGCGGGCTGTCCCATGCTTCGATTCGCACAAAAGGACAACGGCAGAGGGCCAGAAAAGGGGAATTTGTACAAATTGCCAACACCCGCATTCAATTAAAAGCGTAATCTACCCGCAGGGAGACAGGCATCGCGTATGCCGCTATACCCATGTTGAAAGGGGGGATAGAACAGGAAAATATGCTACAATTTTGCCGCGATAAAACACACTGATTGGGGTGATGCAGCCGATGGCTCAACTTTATTTCTACTATTCTGCAATGAATGCAGGTAAGTCGACCGCTTTGTTACAGTCGGCATACAATTATCAAGAGCGAGGCATGCGTGCCCTGGTTTATACCGCCGAGATTGATAACCGCTTTGGTTCAGGTAAGGTCAGTTCAAGAATTGGTCTCTCATCGCCAGCCCGACTGTTTAACCCTCAGACATCGCTCTTTAGCGATATTGCGAGCGAACATGCGCAACAGCCTGTGCATTGTGTCCTCGTGGATGAGAGCCAGTTTTTGACCCGCGAACAGGTACATGAATTGTCAGAAGTCGTCGATCGGCTGGATATTCCGGTGCTGTGCTATGGTCTGCGCACGGATTTTCGTGGCGAGTTGTTTATTGGCAGTCAGTATTTATTAGCATGGTCCGATAAGCTGGTTGAATTAAAAACGATCTGTTTCTGCGGGCGTAAAGCGAGTATGGTGCTGCGTCTCGATCAGGAAGGGCGGCCCTATAATGAAGGCGAGCAGGTCGTGATTGGCGGGAATGAGCGCTATGTTTCTGTTTGCCGTAAGCATTATAAAGAGGCGTTAAGTGAAGGCTCGCTGACGCGGGTGCAGAGTAAACATCGCCCCTGCTGACCGAACCGATCTATTCCCTCCCAGGCGCCTGTAGGGCGCCTTCTGCGTCTCCGTATCGTGAACAGATGCCCCCCAACCTTGCTTCTGAACCGGTTATGCCTGGAACGCCTGCGGCTGCGGATTTTCCGCGACGGACTTCTCTCTACCGCATCCACGAAATGAGGGCGGTGTCCCGGCCCTGACTATGCTCCTGCACTATCGAAGACAAATCTCTACCAGCGGTATCGTGAATATCGAGGTTGCAAGATGAGGGGCAGGAAAAGGCGTTTGCTACCGTTTATCCGCGCATTCTTTGCCAGAACGGTGACGAGTCCTGCTATAGGTTGACAGTTTTTTGTCTGTAAAACGCCTGATGAATATCATCGGGCGTTTCGTATTTCAGGACCAGAGGTGGACGCTCATGGTTATAAATTGCCACGGATTCTTTTACCATCGTTCTGGCCTGCGCCAGGTCTGCTGGACGCGAGAGTAACAGCTCATTTTTCAGTATCCCGTTGACCCGCTCAGCCAGCGCATTCTGGTAGCCGTCGTAACCATCTGACGTTTACGCGTACCGGTTCGCAGCTGACGACACCTGATGCGGGCAACAAACTCAAGAACCTGAGCATGGTGTTCCTGTCGTTTTCTGCGCCTTGCGTTGTCCTGATACCATGCCTGTCTGCTGTGTCCCAGGAACTGACATGCGCGCGTAACGGTTATTTTCGGG
>NZ_JBCNNS010000164.1:0-7908 GCF_039594335.1 Raoultella sp. | reverse complement strand
CAGATAAATCAACGTGTATGGAGAAATGATCCGCATGAGCAATTTAATCGTAAATCTTCACTTACCGCAACTACGGATGTACCCGATCCCGGGTGTTTCGTCGTTTCGGTATGAGCGCATGGTAGGCGGAAAGTGGGTCGAATGTAACCACAGTAGGGCGCGCGGAGTTGTGGGGGTCTTTAACCGGAGGGCTAAGGCGTTATGCGAGAAGTTAACCGGAGGTTCAAAGACCACTACGGTAAACCTGTCAGGGTTATCCGCTGGGAGCCAAAAACGCGACGTGTCATCTACCTGCGAGAAGGTTATTCCCATGAATGTTTTAGCCCGCTCGACCAGTTTCAACGCAAGTTCAAAGAAATAGGGGGAAATAATGAAAAATCATGAGATTAACGAATCAAATATTGCTTTTGATTTTCCCTTTGAATCCCCATTACTCAGGTTGATCATGGTTTATATCCATATTAGTGGAAGCCTTGATGGGGGACGTGAAAAGCTTATTTTTGACCATAAATTTGTTGAGGTGTGCTGCTGTTCATCTTCAGATTTTATCAGGTCAATCAGCTATTTGGTTGAAAATGGGTTCATTAAAAAAATTAACTACGGGATGCAGTTTGGTAGAGCTTCAAGTGGATATGTCGTAACCGTTCCAAACGAATTAAGGAATGGATCATGAATATGTTGATTCAGTTGCTTGATCGCCCAATTGCATACAACCCTGCTTTTGCAAAACTAAAAGTCGGAAAGGTAAAAGCTGGCCCGGTCGCCGCCGTATTTTTGTCTCAGATGGTTTATTGGCATAACCGTATGGATGGCGGGTGGATGTACAAAACCCAGGCTGACATTTTCAATGAAACAGCGCTATCACGCGATGAGCAGGAAACTGCGCGTAAGCGTCTTGTCGCTATGGGTATCCTGGAAGAAGACCGGCGTGGAGTACCGGCAACTATGCACTACCGCATTAACGCGGAAAGGCTGGAAGCTTTGCTGGTTGAGACGACAAAAACAGTGAAGAAAGTCAGCCAGGATAAAACAAGAGTGCGGAACATCCAGAATGTGGAAACGCCGCAATCTGGATTGGTGCAATCCCACAAACTAGATTGCGGTGATGCCGCAAACAAGAATGTGGAAACGCCACAAACAAGTTTGCGGGATTCCCACGAACAAGCTTGTGGGGATCCCGCAAACTTTCCTACAGGAGATTACACAGAGACTACTCAGGAGAATACACAGGGTAATTCAAAACCCTCTCGTCGGGTTCCTGCGGATCCCGACAATAAGTCGGATCCTGAAGTTGTGATTACCGACAACGCGATCGCAGTTCTTACCCATCTGAATCTGGTCAGTGGATCCCGTTACCAGAAATCCAGAACATCCCTGGAAAATATCCGTGCACGTCTGCGCGAAGGATTTACCGTCAACGACTTGAAGCTGGTTATCGATCTGAAGCATGAGCACTGGCACGACAATGACGAGCAATACCAGTACATGCGGCCTGAAACTCTGTTTGGTCCTAAAAAATTCGAGGGATATCTGCAAAGCGCCCTGCGCTGGAATGCTAAGGGGCGTCCACCACGCGAGTCATGGGACACAAAAAAGCCTCGGGATATCAATTCAATTAGCCCAGTTCAAAACACAATTCCAGAGGGGTTTCGGGGATGAAAATTTTGGTAACCCTTATGCGCCATTGGCGACTGTGTCACTGGCGTTCCTGGTGGGAGCTCGATGTTTTATTTCGCAGAAAATATGCTCTCCGCCGTAGTGACATTTTCAGTTTTGAACGTCGTTACTGGTTTCTGAAGGCACTAGTCAGGGCAGATCAGCGCAGGGGAAAACTATGAGTCAGGAAGTTTCTGAAGTGATGAGTGCAGAAGAACAAGCCGTAGAAAAGACAATTAGCCCTTATTGCCTGGCTCTTGAAGAACAGCGCCAGCGCAGTGCGCATTATCTGAAAGAGGTTGGCGATCAATGGCGGACGCCGGATCTTCTATTCTGGGGCGTTAACGCTATTTTTGGCCCACTGGTGTTAGATCTTTTTGCTGACGACAGCAACACAAAATGCCCCGCATGGTATACCGCCGAAGACAACGCATTAACACAGGACTGGTCTGCACATCTGGAAGAACTGGGTGGCGGCGCCTTTGGTAACCCACCGTATAGCCGTTCTCAGTATCACGAAAAACAGGCGGTCACCGGTATGACGCACATTATGAATTACGCCGCAGATCAGCGTGAGAAGAGTGGGCGCTATGTCTTTCTTCTCAAGGCAGCACCGAGCGAAACATGGTGGCCGGAAGATGCGGATCATATTTGCTTTATCCGTGGGCGCATTGGTTTCGATCTGCCTCTCTGGTTTATCCCTGCCGACGACAAACAAAAGGCTACCAGCGCGTTTTTCGCAGGCGCAATAGTTGTGTTTGATAAGACCTGGCGCGGCGAGCGCTTCAGCTATATCCACCGTTCAGATCTGGAAGCGAAAGGCGAGGCATTTATGCGGCTGGCACGGTTTGCTGTTAGCAATGTTCCAGCACAAATAACTACGCAGCCGGAAGTTTTAGAGCAATCGGCAGTGCCTGCTGAATTGCCGGAGACGGAATCGCGTATATGGCCATTGGAAGTAGGGCTCGTCTTTGGACAGGTTGAAGGCTCTGACGGTCTTGAATTGTCCCAGCAAAACAAGCTGAAGGCCCATATCAACCAGTTGTGGCTGGAGCGTATGTCCACCAGCGAAATCATAGCTGTCGCCGGGGGACTGGTTGAGAGCATGCAGGGGGCGAGCCATGCGTGAGATTATTGTTGATAACTTCGCCGGCGGCGGTGGCGCATCGACAGGTATTGAAATGGCGATAGGGCGCAGCGTTGATATTGCCATTAACCACGACGAGAACGCCGTGGCCATGCACCGCACTAACCATCCTGACACATTGCACTATTGCGAAAGCGTGTTTGATGTTTCACCTGCTGCTGCCACCAGCGGTAAACCTGTAGGTCTCGCCTGGTTTTCGCCAGATTGCCGCCATTTCTCGAAGGCGAAAGGGTCTAAGGCTGTAGAAAAAGCCATCCGTGGGTTGGCGTGGATTGTCATTCGTTGGGCGCTGGATGTTGGCCCGCGAGTTATGATGCTGGAAAACGTCGAAGAGTTTAAAACATGGGGTCCGTTACTCGCGGCAGAAATGCGTCCGGATCCGACACGCATCGGTGAAACTTTCCATTCATTTGTCGGGATGCTTACAACCGGTATTCCAGCAGATCATCCTGCGCTGGTGGAGTGTTGTGAGTTCCTGGAGTTATCACTGGATAGCGAGCAGGCGAAACGCTTAATTGCAGGGCTGGGTTATGTCGTCGATTGTCGCGAGCTGCGTGCTTGCGACTACGGCGCGCCGACAATCCGCAAGAGGTTCTTCATGGTGATGCGACGGGACGGCCAACCAATAGTCTGGCCGGAAGCAACCAACGGAGATCCCAAGTCTGCCGCCGTGCTGGCGGGCCAGTTGGAACCGTGGCGTACAGCGGCGGAATGCATAGACTGGTCAATCCCCGCGCCGAGCATCTTCGGACGCAAAAAGTCACTGGCTGAGAATACGCTAAAACGGATTGCCCGCGGCATTCATCGCTTTGTTATCGAAAGCGCTTCGCCGTTCATCGTGAAGTGCAATCACACAACGACACGCGGCAAATACGACTGTTTCCGGGGACAGGCACTGGACGATCCGCTACAGACGATTACGAAAACCCACGGCTATGCAATCGCGGTTCCGCATCTGACAAAATTCCGCACCGGCGCCACTGGGCAGCCCGTTACCGAACCGGTACCGACGGTGACCGCTGGCACGTCGAAACGCCCTGGAGGCAACGGTCATGCGTTGGGCATCGTTGAAGCTGAGTTGGCGCCGTTCCTGGCCGGGAATGGCGGCAGCGAGTATCAGGCTAAACCACGCCCGCTCGATAAACCCGCTCACACCATCCTGAAAGAGTCCAGGGCCTGCGTTGTCGCTCCGGTCATCGCGCGTCAGTTTGGCGCCAGCATCGGACACCGTGCCGACGAACCAAGCGCAACAATCACTGCGGGCGGTGGTGGTAAATCTCAACTGGTTGTGCCGACGCTAATTCAGATGGGATACGGAGAACGGCCCGGCCAGGCACCTCGTGTGCCAGGGTTGGACAAACCACTGGGAACCGTTGTGGCTGGAGGGGGGAAACATGCCGTAGTTGGTGCGTTCCTGGCAAAACACTACGGAGGGAATTATCAGGGCGCTGGCGTGGGGCTGGATGAGCCAGCGCATTCAGTAACGACTGTCGATCACCATGCGCTGGTTACTGCTCAGATTGTGGGGGTTGGTGGCCGCGCCGGGCAGAGTCGTCCGCGAGACGTCAGCGAGCCATTACAGACTATGACCACGAAAGCGGATGCTGCGATGGTTACTTCTCACCTTGTAAAACTGCGCGGTACCTGCCGCGACGGCCAGCGTACTGATAAACCTATGCCGACAGTCACAGCTGGTGGGCAGCACGTGGGGGAGGTTAAAACGACGCTGGCGGTCGAGGACTACGACGAAGAGCGTGCACAGCAGGTGCTGGCGTTCCTGCATAAATATTGCGGGGAGGATTGTACAGGTCTGGTTGAAATCGGCGGCGTGACATACCGCATCGTTGATATCGGAATGCGTATGCTGCAACCGCATGAGCTTTACCGCGCACAGGGCTTCCCAGAGTGGTACATCATTGACCGGGATTACCGCGGCGTGAAGTACGCCAAAGATAAACAGGTTGCACGATGCGGTAACGCTGTGCCGCCGCCGTTCGCTGAAGCACTGGTCCGTGCCAACTTACCCGAAATGTGTGTAAACAGAGAGGAGCAGGCCGCATGATTTCCTTAACCTCAAGGCAACAGGAGGTTCTGGACCTCCTGATCGCTTACCAGCGTAAACATGGTTTCCCACCGACAACTTTCGAACTGACCGGCATGTTGGGGTGCCGGTCCCCCAATGCAGCGGCAACCCATCTTAAGGCGCTGGAGAGAAAAGGTGCGATAACAATCACCCGCGGCGTTTCTCGCGGCATCAGCATAAATTCCTCGCTTATGCGCAGAGAAGTGGCGGTCAATCTCAACAGCATCGTAAAAGTGAAGCTTAATGAAGTCGCTCTCAGGCATATGCGACGCCAACATGAAGAAAATCGCACCCGACATCCGGGAATTTTTGGGGAGTTTGTGCCACCGACAACAGACGAAAATGGATTCTCGTCAATGACATTATGGAGCCTTATGTCCGACATGGGGCAACTTTGTTACAACGGCGGAGAAATTCCGTTTGAGTTGAAAATAGTGCTGGAGGCTGAATGAAATTTTTACTTCCATTCCCGCCGAGCGTTAATACCTATTGGCGATCCCCAAACAAAGGCCCCTCGAAAGGTAAGCACCTGGTTAGTGCCGCAGGTCGAAAATTCAAACATGCAGTACGGTCAGCGGTCATAGAGCAATTACGAGCAATACCCAGACCGTCATCGATGCCAGCATCTGTAGAAATCACGCTTTACCCACCAGACTATCGTCGCCGCGACCTGGACAATTACAACAAAGCACTGCTTGATGCTTTGACTTATGCCGGGATCTGGGAGGATGACAATCAGGTAAAGCGAATGGCTATTGAATGGGGCGAAATCGTCAAGGGAGGTCAGGTAGAAATCACCATATCGGCGTATATAAAAACGCTGGATGTTTGTTCAGTGGTAGGTTGAAGTCTATGCAACTTAGCATTAATCTCAAGGTGTGCAAACGAAACGGGCGTGCAGGCCCGGTCGTCACGTTAAAGTGTATGGAGAAAGCTATGACTAACCATGTCATGGGTGCTGCTGCATCCAAAAAACACCATTTTTTCGCTATTAATGGCGTCTCTATCCGTCAGGATTTAGACGGCCGTTTCTGTCTGAATGATTTACATCGCGCTGCTGGTGGGGAGGAACGACATAGCCCCAATCGCTGGTATCGTTCAGGGATGGCTGCTGAATTGATTTCCGTGCTAACGCCAGATTTGGCGTTTGCTCCGGTAGAGGTGATTCGCGGTGGTAGCAACCCTGGAACCTTCGTATGCAAAGAGCTGGTATACGCCTACGCGATGTGGATCAGCGCTGCTTTTAATCTGAAGGTCATCAGGACATTTGACGCGCTTCAGGCTGCTGGTGCAGCAACCGTCAATGCCGATCGGATCCAGGCTGGTGTAATCCTCCTGGAATCTGCCGCCAAAATGCTCAATCTCTCCAACTCGTCAAAGCTCGGGGCATATCAGAAGCTTCAACAAGTGGCCGGGTTGCCTGATTTAATGCCCTCTTATGCCATTGATGCGCCTGCAGGAGCTCAGGATGGATCCAGCAGGCCAACACTATCTCTCAGCGCTTTGCTCAAAGCTAACAACATCAGAATGACCGCGAACCAGGCTTATCACCTTATGGCAGGCCACGGCATAGTCGAGCAGAAGGAGCGTCGTAGCCGAACGGGTATCAATGGCGTGAAAAGATTCTGGTCTGTTACGGCAAAAGGTTGCCTGTACGGGAAAAACATCACCAGTCCGGCAAATCCCAGGGAGACCCAGCCACATTTTTTTGAATCGAAATTCCCTGAGCTTTTGAAGCTAATTGGCATTGTCACGCCGTAAGGGGATGAACATGAGAATGACTCCCCCACACCTGCAACCAGTGCTTTCCAGGGTAAAGCGCTTTGTAGAGAGGCAACCAGAAGGCGCAACGTTAACCCACCTGACGCACAAAGTGGCGGCGTACAGTGGGCTCAATCGCAAAGACAAAGAGACCCTGATCGAAATTATCCGGGAAAGCGGGATGCTCTGCGTGATCGATGATGGAAGGTCCACAACCTTGCACCACCCGAAATATGGTCACAACTCTGTGGCGCCTGTAATGACACCTCCTCAGCCGACGATGGAAAGCAATATGAATAAACAGATCGAAGTAACTCCCGAAGCATTACTTAAACAAGCTGATGCCCTGATCAAGGCTGCAGAGGTAGCGAAAAAAAAGGCAGGGGACAGGGCCGAAATCAAGAAGCAACTTGATCCGTTAAAGCTTGAAATTCTCCAGGCCTATGGGATGGCCAGCAGGAAGTTCGACGAGTTTGTAGATGCTATGGCTGAAGTCGGAAAAGCCGTACAGAAACTTAAAGATCTGACTGTTTAGGGGGTAATGTGCGAGCGTTGCTTACTCCGGAAATTGTGCCGCGTCTGGGCGTGGTTCTTTTCAAGCCAGGGCGTGAGCTTATGCCTCTGTTTAGCGCTGGCCGTGTTCTTATTGAACGTCAGCCAGAAAACATGAAAGGTTTGCATACAGGCCGGATCCCGGATGCGCGGCAACCTCTTTCAGAGATGGATTCTCTACGAGTTTTTTTTAGTGACGAACGCGTAGTGAAAGCTGCCGGCGGAATCAATGCGCTCGAAGCATGGTTAATTCGTCGTTTCAAACTCTGCCAGTACCCACATTCCGATTATCATCATCACGAGGTCGTAACCATGCGGCATCCACCTGGTGCGCTGTTGGTTTGCTGGCATTGTGACCGTATTTTGGAAGAGCAAACTACTCTCCAACTATCTGAGTTGGCCTACCAGAACGTTGTTGAATGGGTGATCGACACTGTGCTGAATAGTCTCGGTTATAGCAAAGAGCGTGAGTTATCGATGGCTGAGCTTTGCTGGTGGGCAGTGAAATCAGGAATAGCTGACGCGATCACTGAAACGATGGCGCAGCAGGCACTAATGCTTCCTCAGGAGCCAATTCTTTCTGTGTATAAAGAGAGCGACATTGTTCCGTCTGTTCCCGCGGTAGATATTTTGCAGGAACTGGCGAGAAACGTAGAAGTCGCAGACAAACACATTATGAACGAGATAGCTTATGTGCAGCAGGATGAAC
>NZ_JBCNNS010000163.1:0-7964 GCF_039594335.1 Raoultella sp. | reverse complement strand
GCTGACGCTTCACCCGCCGGTAGTGGATCAAGATATCCAGCGGGTCCTGCTTTGGCGCGCAGTCGGGGAAAGTTTTGCTATCGGCGAAAATGCGCGATTTCTGCACGTGCGTAAACAATTCCAGATAGCGGTCGGCAGGCGTCAGGGCATCAGAGGCTGGCAGGCCTTCGATGATCTCCGGCTCCGGTTCGGCATCGAACATTTCATCCAGTTTTAACTCATACGGATCGGCTTCATAGCACAGATCGCGCTCGATCTTCGGTTGATCGCCATTATCGTTGCGTAATATCTGGCTGGACATAGTGATACGGACCTCCGGATCGCGTCAGTTCAGGGCGCCGGGCCTCTCCCGGCCTGATTATTAAGCGTAGTCACTCGCTTCGGTGTCGGGAAATAAAAGTGTGCGTCAGGTCACGCTTTTTAACGATATGTTGACACAGTAATGTTATTAATTTATTGATTTTTTTGAATTAAACTGCCCCAAATCGAAGAGGGAAATTCGCCGCAATCGTTTTGCAACAAAATCTAATTATGCCGGATCTGGCGGGCGTTACTCCCACGCCGCTTCGAGCATCTCCAGCAACTGCTCGCTATCCAGCTGTACCGGATTCGCTTTCATTGATGAGGAGCTGCTGGCTGCCAGCGCCGCAGGCTCCAGGGCCTCGTGCGGGACGCCCAGTTCGCGCAGAGTCCCGAGCCCGGCACCGCGGCTCCATTCACGCAGGCTATCCCAGGCCGTCTCCGGCTCGACGTTAAGCCCGTCGGCCAGCCACTGGCGGACGTTATCGAAGCGTTCGCGGATAGCCATATTGTTGACCTGCGACTCATTGAGCGCCAGGCCGTAAGGCAGCAGGCTGCCGCAGAGTGCGCCGTGGGAAGCATTGCTCAGCCCCCCCAGCGGGCCAGCCAGCCCATGAATGACGCCAAGACCAGCATTGGCCAGCGCGAGGCCGCCGCACAGGCTAACCCAGGCCATCTCATCGCGGCTGTCCGGGCACTCTTTTTCCATCAGCGTGCGGAGCGCTTTGATTCCTCGCGGAATGGCGGCCCGGCAAAGCGCATCGGTAAATGGATTGGCGCGGGTACAGAGCCAGGGCTCAATGAGCTGGGTAAGCGCGTCAAGACCGGAGCCGAGCGTTACCACGCGCGGGGCGTTATCGGTCAGCGCCGGGTCAACGATGGCCAGGTCCGGCAGCATACGATCGTCGCGCAGGCTGACTTTCCGCCGCTGCTGGGTGACGTTAATCACCGCATTTTTCGTCACTTCTGCCCCGGTACCGGCGGTGGTTGGGATGGCAACAAACGGCAGCGGATGCGCTTCGGGTATCCGGCCATTGCCCACCACTTCCAGATAGTCAACGATCGGCCCCGATGCCGGCACCAGCGCGGCGATAGCTTTGCCGGCATCGATAACGGCGCCGCCGCCAAGGCTCAGGACGGCGTCGATGGTATGCCCGCGCGCCAGACGCACTCCCTGCTCAATATCTTCCAGCGTCGGCTCATGGGCAATGGCGAGTGTGACGACTTCCAGATCATGAGCGCGCAGTTCGGTCAGCAACGATGTGGCCCGATGCGGGCTGGCGCCGTGGACCAGCAGCACCTTCGCGGTACGCTGGGCCAGCCACGGGGCGGCACTCCTGGCAAGACCTCGGCCAAAACGGATGTTGCCCGGAGTGAAAACAGTAAACGGAGTCAGCATGGCAGGTTCCCTGTGTCAGCAAAAAAGGCTGAAATCAACTATACACATTATCCGGCAGGCTGCCTCTTTGTCGCCGGATAGAGTAGGGTGGAAGTCACGTTCCTTCGCTTAAGGATGTCACAATGCTAAAAATACTGGGCAAACGCTCATCAATTAACGTGCGTAAAGTGTTATGGACCTGTGATGAAGTCGGTCTGACTTATCAGCAGGAGGATTACGGCAGCGGTTTCCAGCCGATTGATACGGCCGAGTTTCGCGCCCTGAATCCAAACGCTCTGGTGCCGGTGCTGCTGGATGATGATTTCGTGCTGTGGGAGTCAAACAGCATCTGCCGCTATTTGACGCGTAAAGCCGGACGTGAGGATTTGCTACCGGTTACGCCACAGGGCGCAGCGGATATCGAGCGCTGGATGGACTGGCAGGCCACGGAGTTTAACAATGCCTGGCGCTATGCATTTATGGGCCTGGTGCGCAAAGATCCGCGTTTTCAGGACCCGGCGGCGATGAAGGAGAGTATTGCCACCTTGGACCCGCTGCGTGCAGATCGTGGAGTCACAGCTGCAACGCACCGGCGCATGGATCGCCGGCCCTCAGTTTACGCTGGCGGACATCGTCCTGGGTCTGTCGGTGCATCGCTGGAAAATGACGCCTTTTGCCCATCCGGAGCTGCCGGCGGTTGAGCGTTGGTATAGGGCGCTCAATCAGCGACCAGCGTTTATGCGTCATGGCAATAATGGGACTCCCTGAGGGCTCAGGTAAAGACGGCCAGACTGGCATCGTTGCGCGGATTATTGCCGCCTTTCGCTTTTTATAATGCTCGTTGACAGTCGCGACGATCCCGGCATCTTTAATTCTCCTCATTGGTTTCAGTACCGCAGGAAGATATGACAGGCCGTTGAGTCCTCTACTATCGGCGGCTACGCCAGCGATATCGGTTTTGACAAGGCGTATCAGAATGCGGTGGTGCTGCAAAACCGCTTTAACTGGAGTAACGACATCGGGCAGGCGATTTTGCAAAATTCGGGCGCGAAACCGTCTGCACGGCAGGGGATAAGTGCAAAAAAAGCCCCGTGAGCAGACGGGGCTGAAGAGATTAACGCATGGTCACGAACTCTTCCGCAGCGGTCGGGTGAATTGCCACGGTATTGTCGAAGTCCTTCTTGGTTGCGCCCATTTTCAGCGCTACCGCAAAGCCCTGCAGCATTTCATCCATGCCGAAGCCGATGCCGTGAATACCGACAATTTTTTCTTCAGGACCGACGCATACCAGCTTCATGCGGCACGGCTGGCGGTGCGAGGTGACGGCGGTATACATCGCGGTAAAGGCCGATTTATACACCTTCACGGCGTCATCGCCATACTGCTCGCGCGCCTGCGGCTCGGTTAAACCAACGGTGCCGATCGGCGGATGGCTGAAGACCACGGTCGGGATATTACTGTAATCCAGATGCTCTTGCGGCTTGTTGTTGAACAGGCGTTCGGACAACCGGCGACCCGCGGCTACCGCCACCGGCGTCAGCTCCACCGCCCCGGTGTTATCGCCCACGGCGTAGATCCCTGGTACGTTGGTGTTCTGCAATTTATCCACCACGATATAGCCTTTGTCGTTGGTTTTTACGCCAGCGGCTGCGAGGTTGAAATTATCGGTCTCCGGCTCACGACCAATGGCCCAGATCAGGCAATCCACGGTCTGACTCCGGCCATCTTCCAGCTGTAGCGTCAGGCTGCCGTCCGCGTTTTTCACCACCGCCTGCGGGATGGCGTGCGTGTGCAGCTGCGGCCCCTCGGTGTTCATCACTTCCACCAGGGTATCGACGATCAGCGGATCGAAGCTGCGCAGCGGCGCATGTTTACGCACGAACAGGTGCGTTTCGGCGCCGAGGCCGTTAATCACGCCCGCCAGCTCAACGGCAATATAGCCCGCGCCCACCACGGCGACGCGCTTCGGCAGAGCCGGTAGCTCAAAGAAGCCGTTGGAGTCGATGCCGTACTCAGCACCCGGAACAGACGGATGGCTCGGGCGGCCGCCGGTGGCGATCAGGATATGATCGGCGGTGATCGTTTCGCCATTCACTTCCACGGTGTTGGCATCCACAAAACGGGCGAAGCCTTTGATGACATCCACCTTGTTTTTGCCTAATACGTTGTCGTAGGAGGTGTGGATACGGTCGATATACGCGCTGCGGCTGGCCACCAGTTTGTCCCAGTCGAAGTGGTTAATGGTGGTATCGAAACCGTAGTCCGGGCCATACAGATGGATAGCTTCGCGGATTTGCGCCGCATGCCACATGATTTTCTTCGGCACGCAGCCGACGTTGACGCAGGTGCCGCCGAGATCTTTAGCTTCAATCAGCGCGCACTTCTGGCCATACATTGCCGCACGGTTGATGGAGGCGATGCCGCCGCTGCCGCCGCCGATAGCGATGTAATCATAATGTTTGCTCATAGCCTGTATCCTTAGAAGACCTATCCTGGTAGGCCCTTAATCGTTAAATGACCGCGATTGTAGCGCGAGGCGTAAAAGGTTCCACCGATGGCTGTGATTACTCCGGTACGATCCAGCCGACGGTGGCGTGTCCGATGCCGGTCGGCGAAAGCTTCTTATGCAGCCACGGCAGAACGTTGTTCATCTGCTGTTCAAGCTTCCACGGCGGGTTAATGACGATCATCCCGGAAGCGGTCATGCCGCGCTGGTCGCTGTCCGGACGCACGGCAAGTTCAATCTGCATGATTTTGCGAATGCCAGTCGCTTCCAGATCTTTGATCATGCGCTTAATCTGCGCGCGCAGTACCACCGGATACCACAGCGCGTAGGTGCCGGTGGCAAAGCGTTTGTAGCCTTCGTGGATACCGGTCACGACCGCCTGGTAGTCGCTTTTAATCTCGTACGGCGGATCGATAAGAATCAGGCCGCGACGGGACACCGGCGGCAGCTTAGCCTTCAGCTGCTGATAACCATCGGACTTTTCCACGCGCGCGCGCGCGTCTTTCTGGAATTCTGAGCGCAGCAGCGGGAAATCGCTCGGGTGCAGCTCGGTCAGCTGCAGGCTGTCCTGCTCGCGCAGAAGCTGGCGGGCGATCAGCGGAGAGCCCGGGTAGTATCGCAACTGGCCGCTACGGTTGAAATGCTGGATGACGGAAATATAGGCTGCCATCTCGGCCGGCAGGTCGTCCTGCTGCCAGATACGGGAAATGCCTTCCAGGTATTCACCCGTACGCTCGGCGTGCTCGCCGCTCAGCTGATAGCGGCCCGCGCCGGCGTGAGTGTCCAGATAGAGAAACGGTTTTTCTTTCTCTTTCAGCGATTCAATGATTAGACTCTGAACGGTGTGTTTAAGGACGTCGGCGTGGTTGCCTGCGTGAAAGCTGTGGCGATAACTGAGCATGGATGCAGAGATTCCGGGAATTAAACAAGATGACTGATAGTTTACCGCAGATCCGTGCAGATTACCGCTGTAGCGCCGCGCTGTTTCAATGAGGTCAAAAGCGTTGCAAAACATGACCGTGTCATAAAAACGTCAAATATCAGCGCTAGCGTCGCATGAAGGCAAGGTAATTGTTTGAATAAAAGGAAAAATAATGAAATTGCAAATCACACTCCTGACCTCGGCGTTCATCCTGGCGCTGCCGGTGCTGGCGAAAGAGGTTCCGCTGAACCAGGCGGCGGCGATCGCGGGCAGCGTGACGCCTGCGGCGGCCAGCCCGACGTTTGACGGCCTCGAAGGTCAGGCGTTGGCACAGCTGCGCGCTGCGCTGAAGGGCGATGCCGCGACGCTCACCCGCGATCGGCTCGCACATGCAAAACAGAGTAAAACTCAGGCGGACAAGGCCTGGCTGAAGGCCAGCGGCTATGACTTCCAGGAGGACGCGAATCAGCAGGCGGGTATCGCGCTGCTTGCTGCCTTTAGCAAGCTCCCGGATTCGGTGGTGAAGGATAACCTGGCTACGGTGACCGCGATTAACCGCGATGCGACGCAGGCTACCCGCCATCAGGCGCTGGCGGATGCGGAAGGGATTAGCTACCTCTATTTCCTCAGTGATGCGCTGGGCCCGCGGCTCGGAAAAGCGTTCCTCACGGCCTACGACAAAGGCGAGCTGGGTAAAGCTGCCGCGCTGATTAAGGCCAGTGAAGTCAGTACCGGGGCGGCGAAAAAGTATTTTAACAACCCCCGTCCGTTCCTGATTCAGGGCAATACCATTCATCTGGTGCCGGACGATGTGGTGATAAAGGATAATCAGCCTTACACCGCTGACGGGGGCTCTTTCCCCAGCGGACACACCAACACCGGCTACACCGATGCGCTGCTGATGGCCGAAATGATCCCGGAACGCTTTGATGCGCTGGTTACCCGCGGCGCGCGCTACGGCTATTCTCGAATCGTGCTTGGCGTACACTACCCGCTGGATGTGATAGGGTCGCGGATGGTGGCGCAGCGTAACGTCGCACATTACCTCAACGACGCGAAGTATCGTGCGTTGTTCAATGAAGCGCGCGATCAACTGCGCACGGCGCTGGAAAAAGAGTGTGGTACTACGCTGGCCGAATGCGCGAAATCGGGCGGAAAAGACGATCCGTATCGCGACCCGGCGATGAACACATTTTACGCGTTCACCATGACCTACAACCTGCCTCAGCAGAAGGGGGAGAAATCAAGTCTGACGGTGCCAGAAGGTGCAGAAGTTCTGCTGGAAACCGCGCTGCCTAAGCTGTCCGCCGCCCAGCGCCGGGCGCTGTTGGTGAAAACCGCGCTGCCGGCAGGTTATCCGCTGTCGGGCGAGACCGCCGACCAGCAGTTCTGGCAACGGGTGAATCTGTCTGCGGCCTGGCAGATGGCGCAGAAAACGCGCTAATTGCATCCATCGCGTCAATCCTCGCATTGCAGGAAGGCGTCGACAGCGCCTCTGCAATGCGTAATATCAGGCGTCTTTTTTTCAGCGGGGCGCCACGGCGTCTCACCCGGTCAACACCCGACAAACGCTTATTGCAGTAATACCCACCGTCTGGCACGGTGTGACATTGAAATTCCCGTCACGATCCCCCATTCTAGTTCTCATGCTAAAGCGCCGGAACGCGCGCTTCATTCACCCTTTTCAACAGGACTGCGCATATGACCAACCCATTATTGACGCCTTTTTCATTGCCGCCTTTTTCTGCGATCAAGCCGGAACACGTCGTCCCAGCGGTGACCAAAGCGCTGGACGACTGTCGGGCTGCGGTAGAAAGCGTGGTGGCGCAAGGCGCGCCGTACCGCTGGGAAACTCTCTGCCAGCCTCTGGCTGAAGTGGATGATGTGCTGGGACGTATCTTCTCGCCGGTCAGCCATCTGAACTCGGTCAAGAACAGTCCCGAGTTGCGTGAAGCCTATGAACAAACGCTGCCGCTGTTGTCAGAATACAGCACCTGGGTCGGTCAACATGAAGGGTTGTATCAAGCGTATCGCGATCTGCATGACGGTGACCACTACGCTACGCTGAACACCGCGCAGAAAAAATCGGTGGATAACGCGCTGCGTGATTTTGAGCTGTCGGGGATTGGCCTGGCGAAAGAGCAGCAGAAACGCTATGGCGAGATTGCCGCACGCCTGTCTGAGCTCGGCAATCAGTACAGCAACAACGTGCTCGACGCCACTATGGGCTGGAGCAAGCTGGTGACCGACGTCGCTGAGCTGTCCGGGATGCCGGAAAGTGCGCTGGCGGCCGCCCAGGCTCAGGCCCAGGCGAAAGAGCAGGAAGGCTATCTGCTGACCCTGGATATTCCGAGCTATCTGCCGGTGATGACCTACTGCGACAACCAGACGCTGCGTGAAGAGTTGTATCGTGCTTACTCCACCCGCGCATCAGACCAGGGGCCGAATGCCGACAAATGGGACAACAGCCCGGTGATGGCGGAAATTCTCGCGCTGCGCCACGAGCTGGCCCAGCTGCTGGGCTTTGACAGCTATGCCTCTAAATCGCTGGCAACCAAAATGGCGGAAAATCCGCAGCAGGTGCTCGACTTCCTGACCGACCTGGCGAAACGCGCCCGTCCACAGGGGGAGAAAGAGCTGGCTCAGCTGCGCGCCTTCGCAAAAGCGGAGTTCGGCGTCGACGAACTCCAGCCGTGGGATATCGCTTACTACAGTGAAAAACAGAAGCAACATCTCTACAGCATCAGCGATGAGCAGCTGCGCCCCTATTTCCCGGAAAATAAAGCGGTTAACGGCCTGTTTGAAGTGGTGAAACGTATTTACGGGATTACCGCCAAAGAGCGCACCGATGTGGACGT
>NZ_JBCNNS010000162.1:0-8014 GCF_039594335.1 Raoultella sp. | reverse complement strand
CATATCCCTGCATACGTACTCTGGCTATTTCCTGCCGTAATCCCGGTAAATCACACAGCGTATGCGGGGTGTAGCGAATGAGATTTGCGCGTGACAATGTCACGTCAAGCTGTTCTTCCGCCAGCGCGCTAAGCAGTACGCGGCCCATTGAGGTCGCCCATGCTGGGAGACGACTTCCGCGACCGATGTCGACGCTCTACTCTTTCAGCTCGCTTCCGGGAGAGCGCGAAGGCCGGTTCCTGATCCGCAATGTGCCCGGCGGCGTAATGAGCCAGTGGCTGACGTGGCAGGCGGCGCCGGGCGATCGTCTCACCCTGAGCGGTCCGATGGGCAGCTTCTATCTGCGCAACGGAGAACGCCCGTTGCTGATGCTGGCGGGCGGGACCGGACTGGCGCCGCTGCTGTCGATGCTGCACACTCTTGCCCGGCAGGGCAGCACCCGACCAATCACGCTGCTTTACGGTGTTACCCGCGACGGCGATCTGGTGAAAACCGAAGCGCTGGATGCTTTTGTCGGTCAGCTTTCTGGCTACCGTTGGTTGCCGGTCGTGGCCGATGAACAGAGCGCTTGCCCGCAGCGCGGTTTTGTCACCGGGCATCTTGATGACGCGATGCTTAACGCTGGCGATGTCGATATCTACCTGTGCGGCCCGCCGCCGATGGTTAACGCGGTCTCCGGCGCGCTGCGCGAGCGGGGAATTCAGCCAGCGGGTTTCTGGTACGAAAAATTTCTCGCCAGCCAGAGTGCGGCGGCATAAGGAGGAACGATGCGTTTTCAACATCAAGTGGTGACCATTACCGGTGCCGCCCAGGGCATTGGTCGTCAGACGGCAGAACAGGCCGCTCGCGAAGGCGCCCGTTTGCTGCTGATCGACCGTTCGCGCTATGTCCACGAGCTGGCGGCGACGCTGACCGAGGGCGGCAGCGAGGTACTGGCGCTGGAGGCGGACCTCGAACAGTGGGAAAGCACTGAGCAGGCTTTTGCCGTCGGAGCCGCCCATTTTGGCCGTCTTGACGTGGTGATCAATAACATCGGCGGCACGATCTGGACGCGCCCGTTTGCCGAATATCAACCGGATCAGATTGAACAAGAGATTCGTCGCTCGCTGTTTCCGACGCTGTGGGGTTGCCGCGCCGCGCTGCCGTGGATGCTGAAGCAGGGAAAGGGCAGCATTGTTAACGTCTCGTCCGTCGCTACCGCGGGGATTCACCGGGGGCCTTATTCGGCGGCGAAAGGTGGGGTCAACGCATTGACCCGTTCGATCGCCATGGAGTACAGCGGCAGCGGGATCTGCATCAACGCCGTGGCGCCGGGCGGGACCGAGGCACCGGCGCGCGTCACCCCGCGCAATCATGAAACGCCCACGGCGCAGGAGCGGGAATGGTATCAGCAGGTGGTCGATCAAACCGTGGAGAGCAGCCTGATGCATCGCTACGGGACGTTGGCGGAACAGGCAAACGCGATCCTGTTTCTCGCCAGCGATGAGGCAAGCTATATCACCGGCGTCACGCTGCCGGTGGCCGGAGGCGATCTCGGCTAACGTCGGGTGGCATACCAACAGAGCAGGGAGCCGGCACTAACCATGCCGGCGCCCTGCCAGAACGACCACGAGAGGACCGCGCTGAGCAGCACCGCCGCCAGCGCCGAAGAGAGCACTGGGGTAAAATAAGAGGCGGCCGCCAGCAGGCTGACGTTGCCGTAGAGAATACCGATGTTCCAGGCCGCATAGCCAAACCCGAGCGCCACCGCGCACATTACCAGCTTAATGCCCACCGGCCAGCTGAAAACCATCGGCGGTTGCTCGCTCAGCATAAACTTCAGCCACAGAGTGAAGGCGGTTAATAAAACAAACAGGGTAATGCCGTTTTTGCCGCGCGCATATTTCGCGGTGACCGTGCAATAGGTCGCCCAGATAAATGCGCCGACAAAAGCCAGAATATAGCTCAGGGGGCTGGAGACGACGTTCCGGGTAATTTCATCGATATTCAGACCATGTTCACCGCCTAATACCCAGGTGACGCCAAGGAGCGCGAGAAATAAGCCAGGCACAACCAGCCAGCTGGTTTTCTGACCATTAAAGAGAATGGCAAAGAGAATCGTCAGGCTGGGCCACAGATAATTGACCATCCCGACTTCAATCGCCTGCTGGCGACTGCCAGCAAAGCCCAGCGACAGCGACAGACAAATTTCATAGCTGACGAACAGCAGACTGCCGGCCAGCAGATAGGCGCGCGGCATTTGCCGCAACCGGGGAAAGCCGACGGTGGCCAGCAGTAATAAGCCACTCAGGGTATAGATCATTGCCGCGCCGCCGACCGGACCTAATCCTTCGCTGACGCCACGAATTAATCCGACCATCGTGCTCCACAGTACAATGGCAGCGAGACCGGTCAACGTTGCTTTTTTCTTTTCCATGTCAAACCTGACACCGATATTCATCAAGAGCCGATTTATAACACTTTTTCATTCCGTCTGGCCCCTGTTTTCCTTCGCGCGTAATAAACAAAGGGGGTAATGATATTCGTTGGCCTTGACTATTTAGGGGGCGACGGTTTTCGACAGTGATTTGACGCATAAAAACGGAGGCATTGCTGTTAGTTTCCCTCGCGATGAACACGCATCCTGCATGGAGAAAACATTCCCGTTCGTGGGGACGACCTATCGCCTGACCGAGCATTTCCACACCTGGACCAAACCACGGAGTACAAAGCGTTTCTGGTCAACATCGAGAAAGCGTAAGGAACGATTCAATGGCGATGGAAACGTCATTGCGTTGCTGTGAGTACAGTACGGAAGGTACCGCAACATGCCGTTGCCGATCGTGTCATGGCGCGACCGGGTCGCGCCATGGGTTTTCAGATCTCGCTACGCAGGACTTCCAGCCCGACGCGTTGGCCGTAAGAGAGTTCCAGTGTATTGCCATCCGGGTCACTGAAAAAAACGTAATAGCCCACCGGTTCGCCAAGCTGCTCCGGTTCCTTTCTCAGCACGCCTTCCCGCCGTGCCATCGCGGTTTTCGCGTCGATCTCCTCTTTTGTCGCGCAGGCGACGCCTAAATGACCAAACGGCCCCAGTGGGGTATCGGTCGGCTCATCCGCTTGCACCAGCACCAGGGCGAATAAGCGGGTACGATCGCTTAACTATGCCACGTGGCGAGCGGAGGGAAGATCCGGCGAGCGATGGTGAATCACTTGCATAGCGGTGTAGCGGGTATAAAAATCAATGCTCCTGTCGAGATCCCGCACCATAAAGGCGACGTGGGTAAAACCGCTGTCAATCTCATGCATATCATGTCCTTATCGTTGTCTGACGGGGATGCGTTAAGCGTAATACCTGAAGTTAAGTTGAGGTAAACGGCGAATTTGTCGATTTGAGCTCACCAGAAAGGGGGGGACTTTCCCCACCCCGGCAGCAGTAGACGAAGCGGGCAAGGCGGAATCTGCGATTAGTAGGAGTCAGTTTGGATCTCGGAACTTATGGTAGACTGCGTGGCTGAACCGTAAACATAGTGATCGGGGCAACGGTACAGCACTCTGTCACCTGTGGCAGCATATGCTTTGCCTTCTTCTGTCCAGTGCTGTGCGGAGGCAAGGATTTCAAAATACCCGTTGCATTTGCTGCATGATGCCTTGTCGCCAGTCCGGGCTATTGCTTTACTTCCTTCGAACCAGGACGCAGTCGCTGAAATAATTTCGCCGTAACTTGTTATATCGCCAAGGCAGGCCAGTGCTGTTGCCATCATTAATCCCTCAATATTTAGGCGGTTATACTCACTGGCATCATACAACAGTTACAACTTAACCAAAATTCTCCGTTTCTGATTGCCGGTATAGTGTCTGGTTACCACGTCCTAAAATCATGGAAATTCTGGAAGAGGTAAACAGCTGGACGAAGTTTACTCGACATTTTTCGCATATAAAAAATGACGTTACCCGTCCTGACATTTGGCTGCTTCTCACCGCTATCCTTACGGACGGCATCAATCTTGGTCTAACCAAAATATTAGGCTGAGAGCATACCAATCTGATAGGCGATTATATCTGGAAAAGCAACAGGACACCGGTTTCCGGTCAGTTTCGTTGCTTGCGACCAGCTAAAGTAGAAAGGGTTTAAAATAGCCTTAACGTACAATCATTTTCGATATCCAAACTGACCTCATTAGTAGCGCTCGGCAATAAAACGGAAAGGATAATCGGCGGTTTTCACTTTGCCGATTTTACGTTTGGGTAATTTAACCGGTTCGGTATGCACGCTTTTATAGGGGATCTGCGACAGCAGATGAGTAATGATATTCAGGCGCACGCGCTTCTTCTCTTCCGAACGGGCGACAAACCACGGCGCCCAGGCGGTGTCGGTGGCGGCAAACATCGCATCCCTGGCCTGCGTGTACTCATCCCAGCGGTTAAACGACTTGATATCCATCGGCGATAATTTCCAGATTTTGCGCCCATCATCGATGCGGTCGCGGAGGCGACGCTCTTGTTCTTCCGGCGTCACCTCCAGCCAGTATTTGAGCAGGATGATGCCAGACTCCACCATCGACCGTTCCACCAGTGGTGCCCCGGCAAGGAATTTCTCCACTTCGTCGGCGGTGCAAAACCCCATCACCCTTTCAACGCCGGCCCGGTTATACCAGCTGCGGTCGAAAATGACGATTTCGCCTGCGGCCGGCAGATGAGGGATATAGCGTTGAAAATAGAGCTGCGTCTTCTCTTTGTCGGTAGGGGCCGGCAGGGCAATCACCCGAAAAATACGCGGGCTGACCCGCTCGGTGATCGCTTTGATAGTACCGCCTTTCCCGGCGCCATCGCGGCCTTCAAAGACAATACAGACTTTGAGTCCCTGGCTGACCACCCACTGCTGCAATTTAACCAGCTCAACGTGAAGTTTGCGCAGCGCTTTTTGATACTCTTTATCGTCAAGCGGCTTCATTTTGCTCGAACCCGCTACACCCTTGGCCTTCTTGTTGTTTCCCATGGCTATTGCTCCGTTCTGCGTGGGGAAAGGGGACTTGTGTACGGTAAGTGTAATCATCCCGGGCGAGACTGGCGGACATAATGACATTTCTGCGGTTTATCTGACGAAGTCGGCGAGGCGTCACGCCAGCAGGAAGAGAACGGGTCCAGATTTGGACCGGTTTTTTGTTTTCATTGCGCAGGCGAGCGCCTACCGTTTGCGGACTCTTTGCTATTAGACCGCCTGGACTGTCTCCCGAACATTGCCCGTGTGGTGAGCAACGCCTTCGCGCGCTGAAGGGCGCTAAGGCGGTTGCTCTCTGACAGACTATGACTCACATGAATGGTTCGCGCTATTTCATGGACAAACGAGTCAGCGCACGTTTTTGTCTGGTTTGCCGATCCCGAATGGTCAATAATGCCGGCCGAAAATTCAAAATACGTGATTAACTGAATGAAAAAGACGATTTTTTCGCTCGCGCTGGGCACGTTCGGCCTGGGTATGGCGGAATTTGGCATTATGGGCGTGCTGCCGGAGATCGCTCACGATGTCGGGATCTCGATTCCTGTCGCCGGCAATATGATCGCCTGGTATGCCTTTGGGGTGGTGATTGGCGCGCCGGTGATGGCGCTGATTTCCAGCCGCTTTTCATTAAAGTCGGTGATGCTGTTCCTCGCGGCGCTCTGCATTCTCGGGAATACCTTGTTTACCTTTTCTTCCAGCTATTTCATGCTGGCGACAGGTCGACTGGTGTCCGGCTTTCCACATGGTGCCTTTTTTGGCGTCGGGGCGATTATTCTGTCGAAGGTAGCGCCGCCGGGCAAAGTGACCGCCGCAGTGGCCGGGATGATTGCCGGTATGACCATTGCTAATCTGATTGGTGTCCCTGCCGGGACCTGGCTGGGGCATCAGTTCAGCTGGCGCTACACCTTTCTGGGTATCGCACTCTTCAACGTAGCGGTGCTGATGTCGATTTTCTGGTGGGTTCCGACGGTCTATGATCAATCCACGACGCGACTGCGGGAACAGTTTCACTTCTTGTCGTCTCCTGCACCGTGGCTTATTTTTGCCGCGACCCTGTTTGGCAACGCCGGGGTATTTACGTGGTTTAGCTATATCAAACCGTTTATGATCCATGTTTCCGGGTTTTCCGAAAGCGCGATGATCGCCATCATGATGGTGGTGGGGCTGGGGATGGTTATCGGTAATCTACTGAGCGGAAAAATCTCCGCTCGCTACAGTCCGTTGCGCATTGCAGCCACCACCGATGGCGCCGTTGTGGTGGTGATGCTGCTGATCTTCCTCTTTGGTGACCATAAAGCGGCATCGCTGCTGCTGGCATTTTTGTGCTGTGCCGGACTCTTTGCGCTGGCGGCGCCGTTGCAAATCTTATTGCTGCAGAATGCGCGGGGCGGAGAGATGCTGGGGGCGGCTGGCGGGCAGATCGCCTTCAACCTCGGCAGCGCGATCGGCGCATTTTGCGGCGGGATGATGATCACCTCTGGCTTTGGCTGGAATACGATCGCGCTCCCGGCAGCATTACTCTCCTTCCTGGCCATGACATCCCTGTTGATTTACGCCCGCGGCCAGCGGAACCGTCTGGCGGCGGGCGCGGTGGATTAATCGCTTTCCCACGGTTCGCCGAGGGTCAACATCAGTCGGTTAGCCCACGCGAAAAAGGCCGCCGATTGCAGTAAATCGAGCTGGGCCAGGGTGTCAAGACCTTGCTCTTGCAGACCATGGAGATGCGCTGCGGTCAGGGCTGGCGGCGTGACGGAAAGGGCGGCGGCGAAATCTATTTCCGCCCGCCAGCGCGGCGACTGGCCGTCGCTCAACGTTTCCCCCGGCGTCACCGCCAGCAGCGTTTCTATCGCGGTCTCATCTTTTGCTAACTGCGCCGCCTTGCGGGCATGCACCGATGCGCAATAAATACAGCCGTTAACCTTACTGGCGACTGTGGCGGCCAGCTCCCGTTCCGCGCGCGGCAGACCGCCAGGCGTGTAGAAGATGCCTTTGTCGGTCAGCGTGCGTTGTTCCAGCACCGGCTGATTGCGTGCCAGCAGCCGAAAATAGGGGGAATCCGTATGGCCAAATTTCGCCAGAATCGCCCGTTCGTCGTCGCTGAAAGCCTCCAGCGGTTTGGCTTCAAGCCAGGGCTCCCAGTTCAGCTCATCGCGGGTGAAATGTCCCGGTGCCGGCTTGCCGCTGATCGTTTGCCGGGTGGTATGCCAGAAACCGGCCACCACCGGCGTATCGGCGCGGGTAAAGGGTTTTCCGTTCAATAAGCGCAGGCCGTTGAGTAACCGGCTCTGGAAGCTAACGAAAGCTATCAGCTGGGCGAGGGTGACCACCGCGCGCGGGGTCCAACCGGCGCGGGTGAGCGCCTGTAACGCCGAAGGCGTGGCCTCCACCGGGCTGAAGGTTAACAAGCGGGCAAATGCCAGCGCCGGGGTCAGCCGTGCAGAGGTCGGGTCGGCAAGACCAAAACCGGCATAGTGGGCGGCCAACGCATCGTCCTGATGCAGCTTCGCGACTTTGGCGGCAACGGCAAAACGCTCATCGGGTGGAAAATCCTCATCCTGCTGGCTGAACAGCACCTCATAGCTGCCCTGCGCATGGCGGGTCGCCGCATCACGCACGGCCCGGGCCTCGGCTAACGGGGAATCCGGGGAAATCTCTGCCAGCTCTGCCAAAATATCCTGACTCAGTGTCATGGTGACTCCTACCTTAGTTGCGGGGCGATATGCTGAGCGATCAGTTCAAGGGAACGCAGCGTGTCATGGTGCGACGGCTCAACGGAGTGCACCTGGAACGAAATATCAGTCACGCGGGCGAGCACGCTGTCCCGCGCCAGAGACGCCTGCACATGTTCGACATCGCCGACGTGGGCATCCAGCTGTGACAGATAATCGGTGACGGTGTCACCGATTATTTCATACCCGGCGGCGCGATGTGCCGCCGCCTGTTGGCGTAATCCCGGTTCGGCGACTTGCAGGGCGTACTGCTGGCTGTCGGCGACAAAGGCAGTGCGTGAGGCAAGGATCCTCGGCGCTGTGC
>NZ_JBCNNS010000161.1:0-8020 GCF_039594335.1 Raoultella sp. | reverse complement strand
GATTTTTTCGCCGTACCACAGTACCCGCAGTTGCTCCAGCATTTCGATCTGTTCCAGCGGAC
This sequence comes from Raoultella sp., assembly GCF_039594335.1. Classification (NCBI taxonomy): domain Bacteria; kingdom Pseudomonadati; phylum Pseudomonadota; class Gammaproteobacteria; order Enterobacterales; family Enterobacteriaceae; genus Klebsiella; species Raoultella sp. The sequence continues at coordinate 7,958 of NZ_JBCNNS010000161.1, read as the reverse complement.
TCGGTGCCCAGCTGACGTAGCGACGGATAAAGCCGGCGCGATAACCGTAAATACCGATATGACGTAGCAGCGAATCGCCGATAGCCTCGCGCGATTGCGCAAAGCGATCGCGATCCCACGGAATGGTGGCGCGGGAGAAATAGAGCGCATAGCCCTGCTCATCCATCACCACTTTCACGGCATTCGGATTAAATGCTTCCTCAGCGTCGTGAATCGGAACGGCGAGCGTTGCCATGCCGCAGGTATTGGCCGCCAGATTTTCAGCTACCTGACGAACGATCGCCGACGGAATCATCGGTTCATCACCCTGGATATTGACGATGATCGTGTCATCACTGAAGCCACATTTTTCAACGACTTCGGCCAGGCGTTCGGTGCCGGATTGATGGTCCGCACGGGTCATACACACTTCGCCACCTGCAGCTTCTACCGCACGTGCAACATCATCATGATCCGTCGCGACGATAATGCGATCTGCCCCGGATTCACGCGCGCGCTCCAGAACATGAACGATCATCGGCTTGCCGTTGATATCCTGTAAGGGCTTACCCGGCAGACGCGTGGAGGCAAAGCGCGCAGGAATGATGACCACGAAACTCATGAATGGCTCTCTCCCACGGCTAATGCGCGGGCTTCGGTTTCCAGCAAGACCGGAATGCCTTCATGGAAAGGAAAGGCCAGGCTGTCGATTTTGCAGATCAGTTCTTGCTTATCCTGGCTGTAGTAGAGTTTACCGTTGCAGACAGGACAGGCGATGATTTCTAGTAAACGGTGATCCATGATTCCTCCTGATGGACCGAATAGATTTTGCAGCAGCATATCACATGATGGCAAACTCAGGGATCCGTTTGCGGTAAGGCTGAGCGAGATATGGCCTTGTTCAGGCCGGAGAAATCTCCCAGCCCTGCTGACAGTCGGCGAAAAGCCCCAGCGGCAGACGACGGAAGGTGATGCGTTGCACCGACTGCCAGATAGCAAACTCTTCAATCGCCCGGTGCAGCCCTTTCTCCAGCCCCGAGGTGACCTTAACCCCCTCTTCCAGCCACAGCGAAAAGACTTCCAGAACCCCGGTTTTCCGATGCACCTTGCTGTCCATTCTGCCCACCAGTTTACCCTGGTGCAGCAGCGGCAGGACAAAGTAACCATACTGACGCTTCGGCGCCGGTGTGTAGCACTCAAGGCGATAATTGAAATGGAATAGTTGCTCAGCGCGTTTACGATCCCAGACAACCGGGTCAAAAGGCGAGAGCACCGCACTGTGGCTGGCGGAGAGTTTACCGCCGGGTGCCGACTCCAGTTGCCAGAGCGCCTCGTGGTGGAGCCACATCTCGCCCAGTTCCTCGACCTGCACCGGGACCACCACGCCTTCATCCTGCCAGCTCGCCAGCAGCGCCGGTAAAGCGGGCTGGCGGAGCCGATAGTAATCAGCCAGCCACTGAGGACGAAAGATGCCGAGACTCCGGGCACTGTTGCGCAACATTAACGCCTCCGCCTGTGACTGCGTCAGCGCATCGCGCCCATCGTCCCAGTGCGGCATGACGCGATGTGTCAGATCGTACACCCGCTGAAAGTTGCGTCGCTCCACCACCATCACTTTACCCGCGGTAAACAAACCTTCCAGATGGCGCTTGTACGGTTTCCATTGCCACCAGCCGCTGGCCCCTTTGCGCGGATGTTCAAAGTCGGCCGAACGTACCGGACCATTCTGTGCAATATGCTCCAGCAGCCGTTGAATATCGTCAGCGTGTTCACTCATCCATGCCTTGTGATACTTCCAGCCCATATTATCGGGCGTCAACATGCGGTGACGTACCAGGGCAAAGTCGCTACGGGGCAGGAAGCAGGCTTCATGGGCCCAGTATTCCATCAGTTCCCCGCTGCGCAGAGCATCCTCCAGCCAGCTTTGCGGATAGCCGCCAAGACGGCTAAAAAGTACAAGATAGGGGCTGCGGGCAACGACGTTGATGGTATCGATTTGCAGCAATGACATCTGCTGAATAGTTTGCAGAATATCGCTGGCGCGGGCACGGCGCCGAGGCCTCTTCAGCAATCCCTGCGCCGCAAGATGGAGATGACGGGCTTCTTTAAGCGAAAGTTGTAATACCGGCATGCAGGTTCTCCGTAAAGGATTCCGGCACAGCGTTATTGAAGCGAGCGTGGCAGAACTAACGTTGCGCCAGCGTCACCAGTTCCGTCAGCAATTGCTGTGCACGTTTATCCGTCATTATGGCGTCGACAGGTAAATACCACCAGTTTGATTCGGCAAAACCACGACATTTCACCGCGTCTTTCTCGGTCATCAGCAGCGTTTGCTGTGTGTTCACGAGGGCGGAAACGCTCGCCTGAGTTAATGCCTGGTGATCGGCAAGCGCGACGGTTTTCACCGGCAGGACGCCGCAGCTTTCCAGGGTAGCAAAAAAACGCGGGGGATGGCCGATCCCGGCCATGGCAACGACATTGTCGAAAGAGGCCACGTCACGCCGTTCGCCACTGTGTAAATTTACCGCCAGTCCGGGGCGCAACTGCATGGGGATCTCCCCCGCCTGCGCGACGCCGCCATTAACAATGATGGCATCGACACTGCGTAAACGCGATGCGCGTTCACGCATCGGCCCGGCCGGTAGCCACCAGCCATTGCCGAAACGTCGCTCGCCATCAATCACGACAATTTCTTTGTCCCGTGCCAATTTGTAGTGCTGCAGGCCATCATCGGTGATGACAAGCTGCAAATCATGTGCGTCAAGCAGCGCCTGTACCGCCTCACAACGCGCTGGCGAGACCGCCACCGGCACGCCAGTTCGTTGAAAAATGAGGACCGGTTCATCGCCGGCTTCCGCCGTACTGGTGTGATTGCTGAGTAATAACGGATAACTCGCCGCTTTCCCGCCATAGCCACGGGAAACAACGCCAACGCGAATACCGCGCTGCTGGAGTTGTTCCACCAGCCAGATGACCACTGGCGTTTTGCCGTTGCCTCCGGCGGTGAGGTTCCCCACCACCGCCACCGGAACCGGTGCTCGCCAGGCTTTCTTCAGCCCCAGCCGATAGCTGAGGCGGATCAGCCCACTCACCAGGCCATAGAGCCAGGAGAGCGGCAGCAAGAGTCGCCATATCGGCGACTCACCGGACCAGATACGCGCAATCATTGGCCAAACTGCATCTTATGTAGCTGAGCATACACGCCGCGGTGTTCCAGCAGGTCAGCATGGCTACCGCGTTCGACAATGCGGCCATCTTCCACAACCACAATTTCATCGGCTTGCTCGATGGTGGAAAGACGGTGGGCAATGACCAGCGAAGTGCGGTTTTTTTGCAGCTCGTCAAGGGCTGCCTGGATAGCGCGTTCAGACTCGGTATCCAGCGCCGATGTTGCTTCATCCAGAATCAAAATCGGGCTGTTACGCAGCAGCGCACGCGCGATGGCAATACGCTGACGCTGACCGCCTGAGAGCAGTACCCCGTTCTCACCGATAACGGTATCGAGGCCATTATCCATTTTGCTGATAAAGTCCATTGCGTAGGCCATACGCGCTGCTTCTTCGATCTGCTCGCGGCTGTACTCTTCCTCACGCGCGTAGGCAATGTTGTTCGCCACCGTATCGTTGAACAGATGAACGTTTTGCGACACCAGCGCCACCTGATTGCGCAGGGATGCCAGGGTGTACTCACGTAGATCGTGGCCATCCAGCAGAATCTGGCCGTTATCGATATCATAAAAGCGCGTAATCAGGCTGGCGATGGTCGATTTACCCGACCCAGAGCGCCCGACCAGGGCGACCGTTTTGCCTTCCGGGATGTTGAGATTGATATTTTGCAACGCTGGCGTTTCACGGCCCGGATAGGTAAAGGTGACGTCTTTGAATTCCAGGTTGCCCTTCGCGCGATCGAGAACCAGCTTGCCTTCGTCTTTTTCCTGTTCGGAATCAAGAATCGCAAACAGCGTCTGGCAGGCGGCCATCCCGCGCTGGAACTGAGCATTGACGTTAGTCAGCGACTTCAGCGGGCGCATCAAGGCAATCATCGAGGAGAAGACCACGGTGATGGTACCGGCAGTCAACGTTTCCATAACGCTCGGGAAGCTGGCGGCATAGAGGACAAATGCTAGCGCCAGTGAGGCAATCAGTTGAATAACCGGATCAGAAATAGACGATGCGGAGACCATTTTCATCCCCTGCAAGCGCATTTTGTTGCTGACCTTATCAAAACGTTTAGTTTCTACCGCCTGGCCGCCAAACATCAGTACTTCTTTATGCCCTTTCAGCATCTGCTCTGCGCTGGTGGTCACCTGCCCCATGGTGTTCTGCATATTCTTGCTGATATTACGAAAACGCTTCGATACCACACGAATCGCCATGGAGACGATGGGGGCCAGAACGATCAGAATCAGCGACAGCTGCCAGCTGTAGTAGAACATCATCACAAACAGGCCGATGATCGAGGCGCCTTCGCGCACAACGGTAATCAGCGCGCTGGAAGAGGATGATGCAACCTGTTCGGAATCATAGGTAATGCGTGACAGCAAGGTACCCGTGGACTGTTTATCAAAGAAGGAGACCGGCATCCCCATCATATGGCTGAACAGACGGCGACGCATTGTCATGACGACTTTGCCTGAAACCCACGAGATGCAGTAGCTCGAAATATAGCTGGTGATGCCACGCAGTAACATCAACCCAATCACGACCAGCGGCATCCATAGCAGCACTGAGCGATCCGTTTTACCAAAACCATCATCCAGTAACGGTTTAAGAAGCGATAGCATGAAGGTATCACTAGCAGCGTTAAAGACTAACGCAACTGCCGCGACGATCAGTCCGGTTTTAAATGGCGCAATAAGCGGCCAGAGGCGGCGGAAGGTCTGCCACGTGGAGAGATCTTTATCATTCTGCATTCAATAAACCAACTTATGTTGAAATAGCCGCATATTCTACCCGTTATCCACGGTCTCGCCAAACCACTGATGATACCAACGCGGTAAAAGTTGATCTCGTAAGCTTTGGATTTGCCAACCTTCTGTAGAAAAAGTAACCGTAATTTGCCCCTGATGCGGCGTATCAAGCCATCGATAGCCCTGCTGACGGTAACGCTGCGCCACTTTTACCGCTGGCATACGCCAGGCATTATATCGTGAGGCTGAAGCCAGCGCCGCCGCGCCGCCGACCCGCTGTAATAATGCAACCGAAGAAGAGGTCTGACTGCCGTGATGCGGAACCTGGATAAGTGTAGACGCAAGATGCTGCCAGTAGCGGCTCATCATTGCCCTTTCCGCCGGAATCTCAATATCCCCGGTCAGCAGAACGCTCTGCTTTCCGTCATCAATACGGACCACACAAGAGCGGTTATTGCCCGTCATGCTGGAATCTGGCAGCGGCCAGAGCACGCGAAAAGTTAATCCCCGCCATCTCCAGCTTTCACCTCGCTGACAGGGAAGATGCCCCTGCCAGCCAAGCGGGCTGCGTATCCAGAGGCCGGGCCAGGCCTTCAGCAGTGAGTTGAGACCACCGCGGTGGTCAAGATGCTCATGGCTCAACAACACGCCCTCCGGGCGCAGGTTATGCCAGCGTAGCCAGGGAATAATAATCTGCTGGCCGCTATCGCCCTCGGGCCAGGCCATTCCGGTATCATACAAGATTGCTGCCCCCTCCCGCTCAATGACCATGGCCAGCCCCTGTCCGACGTCCAGCATCGTGACCCGCCATTCATCTTTTACTTCGTGACGCCAGAAAGGCCAGCTCAGCAGCACCGTGCTGCTAAGACATAGTGCCGGTAGCGAACGCCAGGCATGAAAACGCCATACGAGCAGTATCAGCCACGGCAATACGCTTAACGCCGCCCAGCGAAAATCCAGACTGAGCCAGCCCTGCGGCAGTAGACGTAAAAACCAGAATAATGCCGCCAGCAAACGGTCAGCCAACCACCACACCGCCATTTCAACCACGGCAGGCCCGCTGAGGTGCAGCAGCATCGCCAGCAGAATCAAGGGAACAACCGCGAAGGTAACCAACGGCACGGCAATCAGATTTGCCCCCCAGGAAGTCAGGCTGATGCCGTGGAAAAGGAGAATCTGCATCGGCAATAACAGAAACATCAGCCCAAGCTGCAGATGGCCTAAAGCGAGCACTTCGCGCCATGGCCAGCGCCACGCGTACAGTTGCAGCGGTGCCAGTTGGTACCAAAAAATCAGTGTTGCGACGGCAAAAACAGACAGCCACAGACTATCAGACAACACCGCCAGCGGATCGGTAAATAAGATCGCGCCAGTACAACAGAGCCAGATCTGCCAGGACGACCAGCGTTTGGCTGATAGCCGTAGGCCCACCACACAGATCAGAGCTACGCAGGTCCGCAGCGCAGGCGGCTGCATACCGGTCAGCCAGGCGTAAAACAGCGCGCAGGCCAGACCGACAAGTAGTGGCATTCTCCAGCCAATCCATCGGCACGGAAAAAAGAATTGCAGGCCGCGAATCACCAGTCCGCCGAGTATGGCGCCTAACGCAATATGCAAACCCGATATAGCCATCAGATGCGATGTGCCGGTTTCCTGCATCAGACGTTTGATCTCCCCCGGTACAACCAGCCTCTCTCCCATGCCGAGCCCGAGTATCACCGACCGCCAGGGAAAAGCGTCAACGGTTCGCACCAGCGATGCCAGATAGCGTGCCCGGTAGCTGCACGTCGCGTCTAGTGCTTCAGCCGACGTAAAGCGCCCGGTTAACGAACGATGTTGTGCCAGGGCAAAACGCTGGCCGTCAAAGCCCCCTTCGTTGAGTTGACTATGGACCGGACGAAGACGAACGGTCATCTTCCAGCGCTGTCCGGCGCATGGCGGTTCGGGCAGCGCATTACCATACAGGGTCACCCCTGGCGCCGGCCATAGCCTCTGCCCATTCAAACGAAGAATATTTCCCTGATAGGTCGTCTCCCCTTCAACTGCCGTCAACTTAATTTCGACCTGCCGGTTACCACCGGATAGCACCTGCATCGGCCACAGCACCTGACGTGCACTCAGCACACCCCAGGCAAAAAACAGCATGGTCAAAGCCAGGTACCGTGATGGCCTCCAGCGATAAAACGATATCAGGATCGCGCCACCGATAATAAGCTGGACGGCGAGCTGCCCGGGCAGGTCTGGTAACAACAGCAGTGGGCAGATCCCGACAACCGCGCACCCGGCAAGCTGTGATAAACGCATGTCCCCCCTCCCTGTTGACGGCGAGTATCGCGTGAAAGCGACAGGTCGTCAGCGGTCGGCGGGCAGGTGTGGATTTCGGCTTCCGCAAAACCTGCGGAGTTGCTGCAAAACGAAGATACTACTGCGAGGCAGCGCAAATCGGGGGCATAAAAAAAGCACCGCAGAGGTGCTTTTTTTATCATCGGAGTAAGTTGTCGCAGCTCTGCGAAACTTACTCTTCGTAAATATTGGCGCGGTCGCGTAATTCTTTCCCAGGCTTAAAGTGCGGAACGTACTTACCTTCCAGTTCAACTTTATCGCCAGTCTTCGGGTTACGCCCGGTGCGAGGTGCTCGATAATGCAAAGAGAAACTGCCGAAACCGCGGATTTCAATGCGCTCACCCTGAGCAAGCGTTGAGGCCATATGTTCCAGCATTTCTTTAACAGCATCTTCGACCGCTTTCGCAGGAATGTGGGATTGCTGGCTGGCAAGTCTTTCTATCAATTCTGACTTGGTCATTATTCCTCCGGTTTCCTTCAAGGCAAAATTAGCTAACTGCTTTAAACAAGGGCGGCCGTAGCCGCCCTTTGTGCTTGATTACAGGACGAATCCTGCAATCTGTCAAGTAAACTCGTCGTAATTCAGGTTGTTGTAACCTGAATGACTAAGATTACTCGCCTTTAGCTGCTTTGAAAGCTTCAGCCATTGCGTTGTTAGAGAAGTTTGCATCTTCCTGTTTGTTAACAGTTGCGATTGCATCTTTCTCATCAGCTTCGTCTTTAGCAC
>NZ_JBCNNS010000160.1:0-8145 GCF_039594335.1 Raoultella sp. | reverse complement strand
CAGGCTTGATGCTTTTATGTCAAAGCGCAGATGGATGGCGGTAGACGCTTTATTCACGTGCTGACCGCCCGCGCCCTGCGCGCGTATCCCGGACAGGGTTATCTCTTCATCCGGAATAACCACGCTGCGGCTAATCGTAATCATGCCGACGGCTGCCACGACGTTAAATGAATTTCCAGATTATTCTTAGCATCTGATAGCCAGATGCCGCCGTCCTGTAACGTCGCCTGTAGCACCATTGAACGATCGGCAAAAGCGCTGAGCCGGGCGAGTTGCGCATCATCCAGATACCAGACCGTCAGCTTGCTAAACTGCGCCATTTTGCTCTTGTTCTGCTGCCACCAGATTTCCGCTGCCCGACTGTTGTAGGCAAACAGCACCACCTCCTGGGCCCGCGAACACGCTTTTTTAATCCGTCGCTCATCCGGCAACCCCAGCTCAATCCACAGGTCAACGCCGAGATGATCGTTGAGCAACCAGAGCTCTGCCTCATCCTCTGACGAGAGACCGCGGGTAAACTGCAGACGTTCGTCGGCGTATTTGATCCACGCCAGCAGGCGTAGCATCATGCGCTCCTGGGTTTCAGACGGATGCTGAGCCAGCGTCAGGCTGGCATCCAGAAACTGGTTGCGATCCAGATCGGCGACGTTCACCGTAGCCTTATAAATTGTCGCTTTCAGCGCCATGAATACACTCCTGAAATAAATGGCGTACATTGTAACGAAACTCACGACAAAAGGCTGCCGGCAATCGGCGGCTCTCTTTTCATCCTGCTGATATTGCTTAAATGACTATGGTATAGTCACCTTGCTAAACAGAGTGTATCTTCGTAGGCTTAAACTTACATCCCACGGTTGAGTCAGAATACTGACAGGAGGGCATGTGGACCAATATTGTGAGTTAATACGCAAGCGGTATGCGGAAATAGCCAGCGGAGACCTAGGGTATATTTCGGATGCGCTGGGTTGCGTGTTGAAAGTATTGAATGAAATTGCGGCGGATGAGGCCCTTTCGGAGTCAGTCAGGGAAAAGGCCGCCTGTGCGGCAGCAAACTTACTGGTGAGCGATTATGTCAATGAATGATACTTATCAACCCATCAACTGTGATGATTATGACAACCTCGAACTTGCCTGCCAGCATCACCTGGTGCTTGTTCTGACGCTCAAAGATGGTGAGCAGTTGCAAGCGAAGGCAAACGATCTTATCTCGCGCAAAAATATCGAGTATCTGGTGGTGGAACTGAGCGGAAAGATTCGCGAGCTACGCCTGGATAAAATCGCCAGCTTCAGCCACCCGGAAATCGGTACCGTGGTGGTCAGTGAGTCCTGAATAAAAACGGGTGGCTCAGCCGCCCGTTTTCCTCCATATCATCTCTATCCCCTCGTCTTCCCGCGCTTCCCCTTCGCAGGTGACGAACAGCGAATCCGCCGCCGCAATCAGCGTCTCGCCGTAAAACAGCAGCGGAGTCGTATCGCGACGCCAGGGAGCAACCCCCAGCTCCTGCCAGATTTTCTTCAGCTTGCGGCCGCCGTGACGACCGACAATATGCAGGTGCCCGCTGGCGCGAAAGCGCACCGTCACCCGCTCATCACCAAGCGGGGCGCGTAACGGTCCGCCTGGCCGCAGCATCAGCTCACCAAGACCTGCCGGCAACCGCAGCGGTTGACGGTAGTCCGGCCACGGTAGCACCGCGTCCGTCTGGCCGGGTTGATATTTTACCCACCACAACCGCTGCTGGTAACGACGCACGGAAAAGTCGCCAAGACGCAGGCAGGGAAAGGCATCCTCTCGCGCCAGCGCGACTTCGCGCCAGATTCGCTCCGGCATCTCGCGCGAGGGCATCAGCGCAGAGTGTCTTGCCAGCCAGCGCCGCAGCAGCGCGGCGCGGCGCGGCGCACTCATGGACGCCAGCGCATCGATGGCTAACGAACCGTCATTCGCCACCAGTTTTGCCAAATCTTCCGCCAGCAGTTCATCCAGCAGTTGCTCCTGCTCGCCACACAGGCTGGCACTACGAGCGACCGCCTCGGTAAAGTGGGGCCAGCGCGCATTAAGCTGCGGAACAACGCGCAAACGGAGAAAGTTACGATCGTAGCTATCATCCTGATTGCTCTCGTCCTCAATCCAGCTGAGCTGATGGACCTGCGCCCACTGGTGCAGCGTCTCGCGGCGGGTATTCAGCAAAGGGCGCAGCAGCCGCGTAGTGGCAAATTCGGAGGATACCGCCATCGCCGCCAACCCCGTAGGGCCGCTACCACGTTTGAGCGCCAGCAGGAAGGTTTCACACTGATCGTCGAGGTGCTGAGCCGTCACCAGAACTTCTCCTGGCTGCAGCGCCATCCGGAAAGCCTGGTAGCGTGCCTGGCGCGCCTGCGCCTCCACGCCCAGCCCGTCATCCGCCAGAGTGACACGCTCGACCACCAACGGAATCTGCCAGTGCTGACAAACCTGCTGACAGTGCGCAACCCAGCTATCGGCATTCGCGCTCAGGCCGTGGTGAATATGGATAGCCCGCAGACGAAGCGTTGGATCCCGTTCACGCCAGCAGAGCAGTTGATGTAAAAGCACCGTCGAATCCAGACCGCCGCTGAAGGCGACCAAAAACTGACGATAAGGGTGTAGGAGTTGCGCAATATCGGGCGTCATCATCTTGATAGTGTCGCTGGGGAGATAGCCCGGCACGTTACCGGGCCGGGCGCGCTCTGGCAAGGGTTACTGCTGATAAATCTCCAGCGGCAGGCCGTCGGGATCGTTAAAAAAGGTGAAGCGTTTGCCGGTAAAAGGGTCGATACGAATCCCCTCACAGGCTACCCCATGCGCTTGCAGATGAGCCGCCGCCGCGTCAACATCGTCCACACTAAAGGCCAGATGACGTAGCCCACAGGCTTCCGGACGGCTCGGACGGGCAGGAGGAAACGGGAAGGAGAATAGTTCAATGACATACTCGCCGTTCAACGCCAGATCGCCCTTCCACGAGTCGCGCTCTTCACGATAAAACTCGCTCTGCAAGGTAAAGCCGAGGATGTCACAGTAAAAGGCTTTGCTCTGCGCATAATTGGTCGCAATGATAGCAATATGGTGAACCCGTTTTAAACCCAGCATATCTACCCCTCCAGTTAATGCCATCCAGGTTACTCGTGCCGCTTAACGCAGCGCAAGCTGTGCGTCATTTTTTAATACTCGTACCCGGTAGACCCCGTCATCATCGCGCTTCGCCCCGTGGATATCCGTTTCAAAACCCGGATAATGGCGCCCAATCGAGCAAAGCATCAGCAGGAAATCGAGCACCGCCCGGCTCTCTTCGGTAATCATCTCTCCGGGCATCAACAGCGGTACGCCCGGCGGGTACGGCAGAATCATATTGGCCGAAATGCGCCCGACCAGATTTTCCAGCTCAATGGTTTCGACTTCACCTTTGATTTGCCGCTGCCAGGCCTGATGCGGCGTCATTTTCATTTTTGGCAACACGTCAAACGCGCTCAACATCAGCTGCGGCAACTGGTGCTGGCGGATCAGACGGTGGATCCCCTGCGCCAGCTCCTGAATACGCATATTGCGATAGAAATCGGGATCTTCCGCGTAGAGATCCGGCAGCATGTTCTTCACCCGCAGATTGAGATCGTAGGCGCGCTTAAATTCGGTTAAGCCACGCAACAACCCCATCGCGCGGGTTTTATCGATCCCAATACTGAACAGAAACAGCAGGTTGTAAGGCCCCGTTTTCTCCACGACTACACCGCGCTCATCGAGGAATTTTGCCACCAGCGCAGCCGGAATCCCCTCATCATCCATATTGCCCTGTTCATCCATGCCTGGCGTCAGGATCGTCACCTTTACCGGGTCGAGGAACATATGGTTATCGTCAGCGTCTTTAAAACCGTGCCAGTTCTCACCGCTTGCCACCGGCCAGCACTGCACCTGCTCAATATCCTCCGGCTGCCAGATATCAAAGAACCAGCCGTCGGACTCTTCACGCAGACGCTGGACCTCTTTGCGGAAATCCAGCGAGCGCTCAATAGAGCGCTGAATCAACCGCTTGCCAGAATTGCCGCGCAGCATGGCCGCCGCGGTTTCTATTGAAGCAACGATCGGGTAGCTCGGCGACGTTGAGGTATGCATCATAAAAGCTTCATTAAAGGTCTCTTCGTCGTAACTGCCTTTAATATGGATCAGCGAGGCCTGCGACAGCGCCGCCAACATTTTATGCGTTGATTGTGTTTCGAAGACCACCTTGCCCGGAATGCGATCGCCGCTCATCCCGCTTTTTCCCTGGTAGATCGGATGGAAATGGGTGTAAGGCACCCAGGCGGAATCAAAATGGATCGAGGGCACATCGAGCGTCTCTTTGATCCAGGTGGTGTTGTACAGCAGTCCGTCATAGGTGGAATTGGTGATCACCGCATGTACCGGCCACCCGGCTCCGCTTGTGGTATCAACCTTCTGCTGAATACTGTCGCGGGTGAATTCTCGCTTCGGTATGCCGCCCAGAATACCCAGCGCGTTACGCGTCGGTTTCAGCCACAGCGGAACGACATCGCTCATCATCAGCAGGTGCGCCAGCGACTTATGGCAGTTACGGTCGATCAGCAGCGTGCTGCCCGCCGGCGCCGAATACATGCCGACAATCTTGTTCGACGTCGAGGTTCCGTTGGTCACCATGTAGCTCTGCTCGGCACCAAAGGCGCGGGCGATATACTCTTCAGCCTCCAGGTGTGGTCCGGTATGATCGAGGAGCGACCCCAACTCGGTAACCGAAATAGACACGTCGGCTTTCAGCGTATTGCCGCCGAAAAAGTCATAAAACAGGCAGCCAACCGGGCTTTTCTGGTACGCGCTTCCCCCCATATGGCCCGGCGTACAGAAAGTATATTTTCCCTCCTGCACATAGTTGAACAGGGCTTTGGTAAACGGCGGCGTAATGTTATCCAGGTATTCGCGCGTGTACTGGGTGATTCGGGTGGCGATCTCTTCTGCCAGGCCAAGCGCGTATTCAAAGAACCACAGCGTCATACGCAGATCCTGGCTGCTGACGTCCATCGTCGAATGCGCATTGATAAAGGCGTAGAGCGGGAGATACTCGTTCAGTTGATTGATATCGCTGCACAGATCGGCGTTGTACTCATCCCAGTCAAAGATGACCCCGCAGATCCGCGGATTATGTTCGATAAACTGCAGCAGGTCGGCGCTGTTTTGCGGCCAGATAGTCTGAAAGCCTTGCCGTTGCAGGGCCGCTTCCAGCTCTTTGATCGGTTCGTCTTTGTGGTAGACGCCGTGGGGCCCCATGATGGCGATGATATTCACGCTTTCCTCCTGGAATTGACCTGAGTCACGCATCATAGCAATCGCGCTGGCGTATCGCACATAAAAAAGGGGCCGGAAAATCCGGCCCCTGGCAATATTGACGCAAGAAACAATCAGGCGTAGCCGTAGCTCATCAGACGCTGGTAGCGACGATTTAACAGCTCTTCTTTACTCAGAGTGTCGAGATCCGCCAGATCCGCCTGCAACTGCGCCTTCAGGTTTGCCGCAATGGCTTCCGGGTTGCGGTGGGCGCCACCCAGAGGTTCCGGAATAATCGAGTCGATAAGTTTCAGCTCTTTCAGACGCGGGGCAATGATCCCCATCGCTTCGGCCGCCAGCGGAGCTTTATCTGCGCTTTTCCACAGAATGGAGGCGCAACCTTCCGGCGAAATGACCGAGTAGGTGCTGTACTGCAGCATATTCACTTTATCGCCCACGCCGATTGCCAGCGCGCCGCCGGAGCCGCCTTCCCCGATAACAGTACAGATAACCGGTACGCTCAGGCGCGACATTTCACGCAGGTTACGAGCAATCGCTTCGGACTGGCCGCGCTCTTCCGCACCGACGCCCGGGTAGGCGCCAGGGGTGTCGATAAAGGTGATGATCGGCATTTTAAAGCGCTCTGCCATCTCCATCAGGCGCAGCGCCTTACGGTAGCCTTCCGGCGCCGGCATACCGAAGTTGCGACGAATCTTCTCTTTCGTTTCGCGCCCTTTCTGGTGGCCGATAATCATCACCGGACGCCCGTCCAGACGTGCAATCCCGCCAACAATGGCTTTATCGTCAGCGTAGGCGCGGTCGCCGGCCAGTTCGTCAAATTCGTCGAATGCCAGGCGAACATAATCCAGGGTGTACGGGCGACGTGGATGGCGTGCCAGTTGCGCAACCTGCCATGCCCCCAGATCGGCGAAGATTTTGCGCGTCAGTTCAACGCTTTTCTCGCGCAGACGATGCACTTCTTCGTCGATGTTAATATCGAGTTTCTCATCCTGACGGCTTACCGCAGTCAGGGAATCGATTTTCGCTTCCAGCTCTGCAATCGGCTGTTCAAAATCAAGGAAATTCAGACTCATAGTATTCCTGTATTAGTCAAACTCCAGTTCCACCTGCTCCGAGCCGATAAGGCCACGCAGCTCGTTGAGTAAACGATCGCTCGGAGAGACGCGCCATGTTGCGCCAAAACGCAACCGCGCGCGCGCATCCGCCCTCTGATAATAGAGGTGTACTGGAATGGTTCCCGAACGGTGGGGTTCCAGAGACTGACGGAGTCGGTTTAAAAGCTGGTCATCAATTTGCCTGTCCGTCAGCGAGATAGCAAGCCCGCGAGCATATTTTTCCCGGGCTTCGTCAATGTCCATGACTTCACGGGCGGTCATTTTAAGCCCCCCGCTGAAGTCATCAAAGCTGACCTGTCCGCTGACGATAAGTATGCGGTCTTTTTCCAGCAATTGCTGATATTTATCCAGCGCGTCGGTAAATAACATCACCTCCAGACGCCCGGAACGGTCATCCAACGTACAGATACCGATACGATTGCCGCGCTTGGTGACCATTACCCGCGCGGCAATAACGAGCCCCGCCGCCGTGGTGACTTTACCACGATCGGTCGGATGCATGTCTTTGAGTCTCACGCCGCCAACATAGCGCTCAATCTCTTTCAAATACTGGTTGATAGGATGGCCCGTCAGGTACAGCCCCAGAGTCTCCCTTTCACCATCCAGCACCAGTTGCTCCGGCCACGGCTGGCAGTTGGCATAGGATTGCTCGATTTGTTCCGGCTCTTCCGCCAGCACCCCGAACATATCCGCCTGGCCAATCGCCTCGGCTTTCGCATGCTGATCGGCGGCTTTCAACGCATCGCCCAGCGAATTCATTAATGCCGCGCGATGCGGCCCGAGGCGATCAAACGCCCCGGACATAATCAGTTTTTCCAGCACCCGGCGGTTCAGTTTTTTGGTATCAGCGCGGGCGCAAAGATCGAACAACTCGCGGAAATAACCGCCGTTGTTACGTGCTTCAATAATAGCTTCAATTGGGCCTTCGCCGACCCCTTTAATCGCGCCGATGCCGTAGACGATTTCACCGTCGTCGTTCACGTGGAAATGGTACAGACCAGAGTTAATATCCGGCGGCAGGATCTTCAGGCCCATCCGCCAGCACTCGTCAACCAGCCCCACCACCTTTTCGGTGTTATCCATATCCGCGGTCATCACCGCCGCCATAAACTCGGCCGGATAGTGCGCCTTCAGCCACAGCGTCTGGTAGGAGACCAGCGCATAGGCGGCAGAGTGCGATTTGTTAAACCCATAACCGGCAAACTTCTCCACCAGATCGAAGATCTTCATCGCCAGTTCGCCGTCCACGCCGCGCTTTTTCGCCCCTTCTTCGAAGGTGCCGCGCTGCTTGGCCATCTCTTCCGGCTTCTTCTTACCCATCGCACGACGCAGCATATCCGCGCCGCCGAGGGTATAGCCTGAGAGCTCCTGGGCAATCTGCATGACCTGTTCCTGATACAGGATAATGCCGTACGTCGGCTCAAGCACCGGTTTCAGGCACTCATGCTGCCACTGCACGTCCGGGTAAGAGATCTCCTCGCGGCCGTGTTTACGGTCGATAAAGTTATCTACCATCCCCGATTGCAGCGGCCCCGGGCGGAACAGGGCCACCAGAGCGATCATATCTTCGAAACAGTCGGGCTGAAGACGTTTAATCAGGTCTTTCATGCCGCGAGATTCAAGCTGGAAAACCGCAGTGGTTTCCGAGCGTTGCAGCATATCGAAGCTTTTCTTATCGTCCAGCGGGATCGCCGCGATATCCAACGGCAGCTCGCCGTTCTTCGCCCG
>NZ_JBCNNS010000016.1:0-52854 GCF_039594335.1 Raoultella sp. | reverse complement strand
CCCAGAGAGGATACGACCCCGCCGGTCACAAAAATATAGTTCGTTGTCATGCTGAACCTGAGAAGTTAGGGTGAAACGATGGAATAACCAGGACGGGAAAGTAGTATACCCGAACACGACGAGCGCCACAAACTTTCATTCTCCGTCTCCTTTCCAGGTCATGACAAACATAAAGAGTGAGAAAATAGCCCCTTTCAGGTAAATGTTTTTGACGCAAATCAAGCGCTTGTTATTTAAAAAATCACACAAATAGCGCTTGATCGCAAAATTTCGTTAGAGATCAGTTTCCTGGCGTTTTACCTCCTGCCACACTTCTTCCATGGTATCGAGGTCTACACCGGTCATTTCCAGGCCGCGAGCGGCAACAATTCGTTCAACTTCACGGAAACGACGTTCAAACTTCAGGTTCGCTTTCTGCAAGGCGACTTCAGCTTTTACGCCCAGATGGCGGGATAAATTGACCGTTGCAAACAGCAGATCGCCCATTTCCTCCTCCAGTTTAGCTTCATCGACAACCGCCTGCTGCGCCTCATACATGACCTCCTCCATTTCTTCATGCACTTTATCCAGCACCGGGCCGAGCGATGTCCAGTCAAACCCTACCGCCGAGCAGCGACGCTGAATTTTGTGCGCACGCATCAGCGCCGGCAGGCTCTGCGGAATATCGTCCAGCGCGGAATGTTGCGCCTTTTCCGCCCGTTCAGCGCTTTTTATCTGCTCCCAGCGCGCCAGCACTTCAGCGCTGTTGCCGGCGGTCGCATCGCCGAAAATATGCGGATGACGACGCTCCAGCTTGTCGCTGATGGCGGCACAGATATCGTCAAATGCAAAGCGACCTTCTTCCTGTGCCATCTGGGCGTAGAACACCACCTGAAACAGCAGATCCCCCAGCTCCCCGCGCAGATCGTCAAAATCTTCACGGGCGATGGCATCCAGCACTTCATACGTCTCTTCAAGGGTATACGGCGCGATGGTGGCGAAGGTCTGCTCTTTGTCCCACGGACAGCCGTTTTCCGGATCTCGCAGGCGTTTCATAATGCCAAGCAGGCGATCGATTTGGGTCATAGTGATTCCTTGCAACATATTGGTTTTATTTACCTTCCCCGGCTAAAACACGGGAAAAATCAGAGTGGTTCGCGGGTAAAAGACGCGCAAAACCCTCTCTCCGTCGGAGAGAGGGACAGCACAGGAGGAAAAGCAGTTAGCCGCCGTGCAGGCGGCGGGCATCAATCACATCCGGAACCTGGTTCAGTTTCCCGAGCACACGGCCAAGGACCTGCAGGTTGTAGATTTCAATGTTCATATCAATGGTGGCCAGCTGCTGTTTGGTGTCACTGCGACTGGCCACGCCAAGCACGTTCACTTTTTCGTTGGCAAGAATGGTGGTGATATCGCGCAGCAGGCCGCTACGATCGTTTGCCAGCACGCGGACGACCAGCGAGTAGCCAGCGGAGTAGCTTTCTCCCCAGACCGCATCAACGATACGCTCCGGGGCGTGCGATTGCAGCTCAGCCAGTTGATCGCAGTCAGCCCGGTGCACGGAAATTCCGCGCCCCTGGGTGATGAAACCGACGATCTCATCGCCAGGAATCGGCTGACAGCAGCGCGCGATGTGGTGCATCAGATTGCCCACCCCTTCCACAACGACACGACCGTTGTCTTTGCTGCGATTTTGCGGCGCCCAGGTTTTCTGCTGCAGCTGTTTCAGCGCCGCCGCGTCCTGCTCTTCGGCGCTCGGCTTATTAAACTGCGACTGCAGGAAGTTGACCATCTGGTTAAGGCGGATATCTCCGCCGCCAATGGCCGCCAGCAGCTCATCCAGCTCATTGAAGTTGTAGCGTGGCAGCAGATGCTTCTCTGCCTCCTTGAGACTAATCCCCAGGTGTTCAAGCTCATCATCGAGAATCTGCCGCCCGGCGAGAATATTCTTGTCGCGATCCTGCTTGCGGAACCAGGCGTGGATTTTGGAACGTCCGCGGCTGGTCGTGACATAGCCGAGGTTTGGGTTCAGCCAGTCTCGGCTTGGGTTTGGCTGCTTCTGGGTAATGATTTCAATCTGATCGCCCATTTGCAGCTGATAGGTAAACGGGACAATGCGCCCGCTGATCTTGGCGCCTATGCAGCGGTGGCCGACGTCGCTATGGATATGGTAGGCGAAGTCAAGCGGCGTGGAGCCAGCAGGTAAATCGACCACATCGCCTTTTGGCGTAAAGACATATACCCGGTCGTCAAAGACCTGGCTACGCACCTCATCGAGCATTTCGCCGGAATCAGCCATCTCTTCTTGCCAGGCGATCAGTTTACGCAGCCAGGCAATACGATCTTCATAGCCACGTCCGCCGCCTACCGCCGCTCCGGCACCTTCTTTGTACTTCCAGTGCGCAGCGACGCCCAGCTCGGCATCTTCATGCATCTGCCGGGTACGAATTTGGATCTCCACCGTTTTGCCGCCCGGCCCCAGCACCACAGTATGAATAGACTGATAGCCATTAGGTTTCGGGTTAGCAACGTAATCGTCGAACTCATCCGGCAGATGGCGATAGTGAGTGTGTACTATCCCCAGTGCGGCATAGCAGTCCTGCAGGCGCTCGGCGACAATACGTACCGCGCGTACATCAAACAGCTCATCAAAGGTGAGATGTTTTTTCTGCATTTTGCGCCAGATACTGTAGATGTGCTTCGGTCGGCCGTAGACTTCAGCCTTCACACCTTCGGTTTTCATTTCTGAACGCAGATGACCGACAAACTCATCAATGTAGTGTTCACGATCGATACGACGCTCGTGCAACAGTTTAGCAATACGCTTATATTCGTCAGGATGCAGGTAACGGAAGCAATAATCTTCCAGCTCCCATTTCAGCTGGCCAATGCCTAAACGGTTGGCCAGTGGGGCGTAGATATTGGTGCACTCTTTTGCCGCCAGTACGCGTTCGTCTTCGGGCTCATCTTTGACTTCCCGCAGATGGGCGATACGTTCGGCCAGCTTGATGACCACGCAGCGGAAGTCGTCGACCATCGCGAGCAGCATGCGGCGAATATTATCGACCTGCTCAGATGAGACCGAGTCGGTATGGGTGGCTTTAAGCTGGCGAATCGCCGCCATATCACGCACGCCATGAATCAATGTCACCACGGACTTACCGACACTCTCCTGCATCACCTCTTCGCTGACGACGTTGCCATCCGCCAGCGGAAACAGCATCGCGGCCCGCAGCGTATCGATATCCATGCTCAGCGTCGAAAGGATTTCCACCATCTCTACGCCACGCCATAAGATCAGATCCGCTCGAGGATGTCCCTGCGTTTTCTCGCGACAATAGTCCCAGGTTTCGGCTAAGCGTTCACACGACTGCTGGCTGGAAATTCCCAGACTCGCGATCCATTTCTTCGGGTCAAATTCACCAGCTTTATTTAAATGTGCACTTCTTACCGCAACCATTGTCCTCTCCTTAAGGGACCTGGCCTGCCGAAGTCGGCAAGCCTCAACGTTGACACTTCATCCTTCAGTACGCCGGGGAATTGGCTGCCTCGGCCTGCTCCGAACGATTCTATGCATCTCTGTGCTCAAACAACACCATTGATTCCAGATGTCCGGTGTGCGGGAACATGTCCAGCATCGCCAGACGTTGAATCTTATATCCCGCCTGCAGCAGTTGGTCGCTATCGCGCGCCAGGGTCGCCGGATTACAGGAAACATAGACGACGCGACGCGGGGCAAGTTTTATAATCTGTGGCATCACACCCGGTGCCCCGGCTCGCGCCGGGTCAAGTAATATTTTATCAAAACCATGCTGCGCCCAGACCTGGCGGGTCACATCTTCTTCCAGATTTTCATGAAAGAATGTCACGTTGTGCAACTGATTAAGCGCGGCATTTTCCCGCCCTTTTTCGACCAGCGCCGGAACACCTTCAACGCCCACGACATTGGCCGCGCGCGTAGCCAGCGGCAGGGTAAAATTCCCCATGCCGCAGAACAGATCGAGCACCCGGTCCTGAGGCTGAATATCCAGCCACGCCAGCGCCGTTTGCACCATCAGTTGATTGACGCCATCGTTCACCTGGATAAAGTCACGCGGACTAAACATTAAGCGTAGCCCGTATGAGGTATACCATGGGGATTCCCCACTAATATGTTCCAGTTTCTCGCTTTGCGGCGCCAGGTAAAGAGCGAGAGCGTGAGATTGCGAAAATCGTTCCAGTTTTTCTTTATCGCCAGCTGATAACGCTGCCGTGTGGCGCAGGACCATCAATGGGCCATTATCCGCCAACACCAGCTCGACATGCCCGAGCTGACGCTGCGATTTCAGGCCGGACAAACACTCGCGCACCGCTGGCAGAAGCGCCTCAAGTTCGGGCACCAAAATAGGGCACTGCACCACATTGATAATGTCGCTGGAGCCAGCCTGACGAAAGCCCATCTGTAATTGTTGGGTCTTTGGCTGATAATTCAAGCTCAGACGTGCGCGCCGACGATATCCCCACGGCGAAGCGGCTATAATGTCGTCAACATCCCGCTTCATCAGCCGGGCAAGTGCGGCGCGTTTACTTTGCTGCTGGAGCTCAACGCTGGCATGCTGTTGCTGGCAGCCACCGCAGGTACCGAAATGCGGGCAGCGCGGAGCCTGGCGCTGCGGGCTGTCATTAAGACGGCATTTTACCTGCGCCCGGGAGTACTGTTTTTTGTCTTCGACCACGACAACTTCAGCCTGTTCCTGGGGCAATAAGCCATTAACAAATAGCGCTTTACCATGGTGACGAGCAACACCCTGACCAAAGGGATCGAGGTCATTGACTGTAACGGTTATGATCTGGCGCGTCGTCACACGCCGTTTTGCAGAGTAGAATTGCGCCATCGTAGAGATTTGTCTCAATCAAATAAACTGACTCTATACACGAATCCATGCAAGGTGCATCAGGGCAGCCAGTAAGCGTCCCCGGCGGCGAAGATCGGCCCGTCGCCGGAACCGCCAACGCAGAGGCATTTGATGGATGAAGGGTATATTCTCCCATAATGGAACCGCATGACCAACTACAGCCTACGTGCCCGCATGATGATTCTTATTCTGGCACCAACCGTACTCATCGGTTTGTTGCTCAGTATTTTCTTCGTCGCGCATCGCTATCACGACTTGCAGCGTCAGTTGGAAGACGCCGGGGCCAGTATTATTGAACCCCTGGCGGTCTCCAGTGAATATGGCATGAATCTGCAAAACCGCGAATCCATCGGCCAGCTGATTAGCGTTCTGCATCGCCGTCATTCCGATATCGTACGCGCTATTTCCGTTTACGATTCGCAAAACCGGCTGTTCGTCACCTCCAATTTTCAGCTCAATCCCAGCGAGTTGCGACTGGAAAATGGGGCAAAATTTCCTCGCCAGTTGAGCGCGGTGCGCAAGGGCGACGTCATGATTTTGCGTACGCCTATCGTCTCGGAAAGCTATTCACCCGATGAATCACCGATGACCGATGCCAAAATGCCCGGCAACATGCTGGGCTATGTCGCCCTCGAACTGGATCTCAAATCAGTGCGGCTGCAGCAGTACAAAGAGATTTTCATCTCCAGCGTCATGATGCTGTTCTGTATCGGCATTGCGCTGATCTTCGGCTGGCGCCTGATGCGCGACGTCACCGGGCCGATCCGCAATATGGTCAATACCGTCGACCGCATTCGTCGCGGCCAACTCGACAGCCGCGTCGAAGGCTTTATGCTCGGCGAACTGGATATGCTGAAAAATGGCATCAACTCCATGGCCATGTCGCTGGCGGCCTACCACGAAGAGATGCAGCATAACATTGACCAGGCGACCTCCGATCTGCGCGAAACCCTCGAACAGATGGAAATTCAGAACGTTGAGCTGGATCTGGCGAAGAAGCGCGCCCAGGAAGCGGCCCGCATCAAATCAGAATTCCTCGCCAATATGTCTCACGAGCTACGAACGCCGCTCAATGGCGTCATTGGCTTTACCCGCCTGACCCTGAAGACCAATTTAAATAGTACTCAGCGTGACCACCTCACCACTATCGAGCGCTCGGCGAACAACCTGCTCGCAATCATTAACGACGTGCTGGACTTCTCGAAGCTGGAAGCGGGTAAACTGATTCTCGAAAGCATCCCGTTCCTGCTGCGTAATGCGCTGGATGAGGTTATGACTCTGCTGGCGCACTCCGCGCACGATAAGGGACTGGAGCTGACGCTGAATATCAAAAATGATGTGCCGGATAATATTATCGGCGACCCTCTGCGCCTGCAGCAGATCATCACCAACCTGGTTGGCAATGCCATCAAGTTTACCGAACATGGCAATATTGATGTTCTTGTCGAACAACGCGCGCTGAGCAACACCAGCGTACAGATCGAAATTCAAATCCACGATACCGGTATCGGGATCCCAGAACGCGATCAGTCCCGCCTGTTCCAGGCGTTCCGTCAGGCCGATGCCAGCATTTCCCGCCGCCACGGCGGCACCGGGCTCGGGCTGGTGATTACCCAGCGGCTGGTAAGAGAGATGGGCGGCGATATTTCATTCCACAGCCAGCCGAATCGCGGCTCCACGTTCTGGTTCCATATCAACCTCGACCTCAATCCCATCGCGATTCAGGAGAGTCCGCTGACCCACTGTCTGGCGGGCAAAACGCTGGCCTACATCGAGGCCAATGCAGCGGCGGCGCAGTGCACCATGGAGCTGCTGACAACTCTGCCACTGGAGGTGGTGTACAGCCCGACATTTTCCGCTCTGCCGGAAGCACACTACGATATCCTGCTGGCTGGCCTTCCGGTATCGATGCGTGACCTGAGTCAGCAAAAGGATAACCTGCAGAAAGCCTGCGCCATGGCCGACCACTTACTGCTGGCGCTCCCCTGCCATGCGCAGATCAATGCCGAAACCCTGAAGCAAGACGGCGTTGCCGCCTGCCTGCTCAAGCCGCTGACCGCCACGCGCTTAATCCCGGCGCTCACGGCCTCCTGCCGCGCCAGGAAACCGACCGTTCTGCCCCATTCTGACAGCAATAAGCTGCCGATGACGGTGATGGCGGTGGACGATAATCCGGCGAACCTGAAGCTTATCGGCGTGCTGCTCGAAGATCTGGTTCAGCACGTCACGCTGTGTGATAGCGGCCAGCGCGCCGTAGAACAGGCCAAGGAGATGCAGCTGGATCTGATTCTGATGGACATTCAGATGCCGGATATGGACGGCATTCGCGCCTGCGAGTTGATTCACCACCTTTCTCATCAGCAACAAACGCCGGTGGTCGCCGTCACCGCCCACGCGTTTGACGGACAAAAAGAGAAGCTGATGAAGGCCGGGATGAACGACTACCTGGCGAAGCCCATCGAAGAGGATAAGCTGCACAGCCTGCTACTGCGCTATCAGCCGGGAAGGCATACCGTGCCGCTACGGGCGGCGGAGCCTGTCGAAGCCCCCATCGACTGCAACGTGACGCTCGACTGGCAGTTGGCGCTGCGCCAGGCCGCCATGAAACCGGATCTGGCGCGGGAGATGCTGCAAATGCTGCTCGCCTTTATGCCAGAAGTGCGTAATAAAGTGGAAGAACAGTTGGTTGGCGAAGAGCCTGAAGGGCTGCTGGATTTGATTCATAAACTTCACGGAAGTTGCAGCTATAGCGGAGTCCCGCGGCTGAAAAAACTGTGCCAGACCCTCGAAAGCCAGCTGCGCGTCGGGACCGCCGCCGAAGAGCTGGAGCCGGAGCTGCTGGAACTGCTGGATGAAATGGATAATGTCACGCGGGAAGCATGCAAAACGCTGGGCATATAAATGGTCTTCCCCGGACAGCCCGGCGCCTGTCCGGGCAATTGTGCCAACAACGCCGCCCCGGCGGACATCGTACGACCGGGGAAACCGTCTTACAGCTTGCGTCCCATACTCAGCACCGCGGCAACGTTTCTCGCCGTCATGCGCACGTTATCTGCCGCGCTCTCCAGCGCCTCCTCCAGAGTACAGACCGAATAAATCACGCTGAATACCGCATCCAGCCCGTGCTGATGAACTATCCCCACATCCGCGGTCAGGCTACCGGCAATACCAATAACCGGTACATTATAGCGCTGCGCAACCTTCGCCACCCCCACCGGCACCTTGCCATGGATCGTCTGGCTGTCAATGCGCCCTTCCCCGGTAATCACCAGGTCTGCATCCGCCACCCACTCCGCCAGGTGCAGCGCATCGGTCACGATCTCAATCCCCGGACGCAGCCGTGCGCCACAGAACGCGTACAGGGCGGCACCCATGCCGCCTGCCGCGCCGCCGCCCTCAAGATGAAGCACGTCGACAGCTAAATCACGTTGAATGATGCGCGCATAATGCGCCAGCGCGCGATCGAGACGGACGAGCATCTCTGCCGTCGCCCCTTTTTGCGGCCCAAATACCGCCGTAGCCCCTTCTGGCCCGGTGAGCGGATTGGTCACATCGCAGGCCACATCAATGCGACAATCGGCCAGACGGCTATCCAGCTCGCTCAGATCAATGCGCGCCAGTTGCTCCAGCGCACCGCCGCCGGCGGCAATCTGCTGATTATCCGCCGTCAGCAACTTTCCGCCCAGCGCCTGCACCATTCCGGCACCACCATCATTCGTCGCGCTCCCGCCAATACCAATAATAATCTGCTGAACACCGGCATCCAGCGCGTGGCGAATCAGTTCCCCGGTTCCCCAGGTGGTCGTTAACAATGGGTTACGGCACGCCGGCGGTACACTTTCCAGTCCGCTGGCCGCCGCCATTTCAATAAAAGCACAGCGCTCATCGCCGGAAAGGCCGTAGAAAGCGTTCACCGGTTTGTTCAACGGACCGGTAACCGTCACCTGCACCAGACGCCCCTGAGTGGCGGCGACCATCGCTTCGACAGTCCCTTCTCCACCATCGGCAACAGGCAACTTGACATACTCGGCATCAGGATAAATCTCCTGAAACCCCGCTTCTATCGCCGCCGCAACATCCAGAGCACTCAGGCTCTCCTTGTATGAATCCGGTGCAATCACTATTTTCATACGCTGTCCTTAATATGCACAAACGCCCGCGAGCAAAACGACTCCGGCTCCTGCAGGAGCCGGATCTTTCTTAGCGCACCATACACGGACGCTTATTATCAAACGTCCAGTTCGGGATCAGATACTGCATGGCCGTCGCATCGTTACGCGCGCCCAGCCCATGCTTTTTGTACAGCTCATTGGCCTGCATCACTCGGTCCATGTCCAGCTCGACGCCGAGGCCCGGTGTGGTGGGCACCTGCACCATACCACCTTTGATCTCAAAAGGTTGTCGGGTCAATCGCTGATTACCTTCCTGCCAGATCCAATGGGTGTCGATAGCGGTGATGTTGCCTGGCGCCGCCGCCGCAACGTGGGTGAACATCGCCAGCGAAATATCGAAATGGTTGTTGGAGTGCGAGCCCCAGGTCAAACCAAATTCATGGCACATCTGCGCCACACGCACCGATCCCTGCATGGTCCAGAAGTGCGGATCCGCCAGCGGAATGTCCACCGATTGCAAAGACAAAGTATGCCCCATCTGACGCCAGTCGGTGGCAATCATATTGGTGGCCGTCGGCAGGCCGGTCGCACGGCGGAACTCCGCCATCACTTCACGGCCCGAAAAACCCTGTTCAGCGCCGCAGGGATCTTCCGCATAGGCCAGCACGCCTTTTAGCTGTTTGCCAATGTTGATGGCTTCATCCAGACGCCAGGCGCCGTTCGGATCGAGCGTCACGCGCGCCTGCGGAAAACGTTTAGCCAGCGCCACAATCGACTCCGCCTCTTCTTCGCCCGCCAGCACGCCACCTTTGAGTTTGAAATCGTTGAAGCCATATTTTTCATAGGCCGCCTCCGCCAGACGTACGACGGCGTCCGGCGTCATGGCCTCTTCATGACGAAGCCGGTACCAGTCGCACTTCTCATCACCCTGGCTTTGATAGGCCAGCGGTGTGGCATGACGATTACCGATGAAGAACAAGTAGCCCAACATTTCGACTTCGCTACGCTGTTGGCCATCGCCCAGCAGAGAGGCGACGTTGACGCCCAGATGCTGTCCTAACAGATCCAACAGCGCGGCTTCAATCCCGGTGACAACGTGAATAGTGGTACGTAAATCAAAAGTTTGCAAACCGCGACCGCCAGCGTCACGGTCGGCAAAGCGACGGCGTACCGCCCCGAGGACGTTTTTATATTCGCCAAGGGCTTTCCCGACGACCAGTTCAGTGGCCTCTTCCAGCGTCTGGCGGATTTTCTCTCCGCCGGGGATCTCCCCTAGGCCGGTATGGCCTGAGTTATCTTTGATAATCACAATATTGCGAGTGAAATACGGGGCATGAGCGCCGCTAAGATTCATCAGCATACTGTCGTGGCCGGCAACCGGAATAATCTGCATCGCGGTGACGACGGGGGTAGAAAACTGCGTGGTCATGACGAAATCCTTTTGTTATTGATTAGCCGCAGCGCTGCGACCGAACACGGGACGCTTGCGGTCAAATTTCCAGCCGGGGATCAGATACTGCATTGGTGCCGCGTCATTACGCGCACCTCCCGGCAGCGCCTTATAGGCTTGATGGGCTTTTTGCACCTGCTCCCAGTCCAGCTCGATACCAAGGCCTGGCGCATCCGGTACGGCAATCTTGCCGTGCTCAATTTGCAGCGGATTTTTGGTCAGACGACTGTCGCCTTCCTGCCAGATCCAGTGAGTATCGATTGCCGTTGGGTTGCCCGGCGCGGCGGCGCCCACGTGAGTAAACATCGCCAGTGAAATGTCAAAGTGGTTATTCGAGTGGCAACCCCATGTCAGCCCCCAGTCATCACACAGCTGAGCCACGCGTACCGCACCGGAGAGCGTCCAGAAGTGCGGATCGGCTAACGGAATATCTACCGCGTTAAGCATCACCGCATGCCCCATTTCCCGCCAGTTGGTGGCAATCATATTGGTGGCGACCGGCAGCCCGGTGGCACGCCGGAATTCGGCCATCACCTCCCGCCCGGAGAAACCCTGCTCGGCGCCGCACGGATCTTCCGCATAGGTCAGCACATCCTGCAGGCCCTTGCACAGTTCAATCGCCTCATCCAGCAGCCAAGCGCCGTTGGGGTCAACCGTAATCCGCGCATCCGGGAAACGTTTTTTCAGCGCGCGAGCACTCTCAATTTCCTGCTCGCCGGGTAAAACACCGCCCTTCAGTTTGAAATCTTTAAAGCCGTAGCGATCTTGCGCGGCCTCGGCAAGCCGCACTAGCGCAGCGCTGTTCAATGCTTCCTGATGGCGCAGGTGGTACCACTCATGATGCCCAGGGGTACTGTCCAGATAAGGGAGGTCCGTTTTATTTCGATCGCCGATATAGAAGAGATAGCCCAGTACGGTGACCGCATCACGCTGTTTACCCGGCCCCAGCAGTTCGCACACCGGGACATTAAGCGCTTTGCCTAGCAGATCCAGCAGTGCGGCCTCCAGTGCCGCGACCGCATTGACCCGCAGTTCAAAGGTCCAGGCCCCCTTACCAAAGGTGTCAAAATCCGCCGCCTGGTTGCCTTTATGTACCTGCTGAACCACGTTATTCAGGCGTGCGACCTCTTTTCCGAGCACCAGCGGAATAGCGTCCACCAGCGTCTGATAAATAACTTCGCCGCCGGGCGCCTCGCCGATGCCGCTATTCCCCGCGTTGTCGGTCAGTACCACGATATTGCGGGTAAACCAGGCGCTATGCGCCCCGCCAATGTTCAACAGCATGCTGTCGTGGCCGGCCACCGGAATGACTTTCATATCGACGATCGTCGGACTGGATTGCGTGTTCATCATTAGCGCTCCGCGACCGGTTTAAGCTCAATGCGTTTGATATCGCCCACCAGCACCAGATAGCTTAGTACCGCCACCAGCGCATGCACCCCGACGTAAATCAACGCGCCGTTGAATGAGCCCGTCGTTCCGACAATGTAACCAATCGCAATCGGCGTCACGATGCCGGAAATATTGCCGAACATATTGAACAAGCCGCCCGACAAACCACTGATCTCTTTCGGCGCGGTATCGGCCATGACCGCCCAGCCGAGGGCACCAATCCCTTTGCCGAAGAAGGCCAGCGCCATGAAGGCGATAATCATCCACTCCACATTAACGTAGTTACAGAACACCATAGCCATCGACATCAGCATGCCTGCTACAATCGGGGTTTTACGGGCAATATTGAGCGAGCCGGTGCGACGCATTAACCAGTCGGAGAGAATCCCGCCCAACACTCCGCCGGCAAAACCGCAGATTGCCGGCACCGAGGCGACAAACCCGGCTTTCAGAATCGACATGCCACGCGCCTGCACCAGGTATACCGGGAACCAGGTGATAAAGAAGTAGGTCAAAGCGTTGATGCAATACTGACCAATATAGATCCCGACCATCATACGGGAGCCAATCAGCTGTTTGATCTGCCCCCATTTTTCGCTAAGCGGGACTTTACGGCCACTTTTCTTCTGATCCATGTTGATCAGCGCGCCGCCTTCGGCAATGTACTCCAGCTCTTTTTTGTTTACTCCGGGATGCTGATTCGGTTCATGGATGACTTTAAGCCAGACAAAACTGATGACAATCCCCAGTCCTCCCATAAAGAAGAAGACGTGCGACCAGCCCACTTCATGGGTTAGCCAGCCCATGATCGGCGCGAAGATAACGGTGGCAAAGTATTGCGCGGAGTTGAATATCGCCACCGCGGTTCCCCGCTCCTGCGCCGGGAACCAGGCCGCTACGATTCGACTGTTGCCGGGGAACGAGGGCGCTTCCGCCAGCCCAACCAGAAATCGCAGGGTAAACAGCGCGATAATAATACCGAAGCCGCTAAAGATATCGACGAAACCCTGTAACAGGGTAAACATCGACCAGATGAAAATAGACCAAAAATAGACACGTTTTGAACCAAAGCGGTCCAGCAACCATCCGCCGGGAATCTGACCAATAACGTAGGCCCATGAGAACGCGGAAAAAACGTAGCCCATGCCCACCGCGTCCAGGCCAATATCTTTGGCCATTTCTGAACCGGCTATCGACAGCGTTGCGCGGTCACCGTAGTTGAAAGAGGTGACGATAAACAACATCACCACTATCCAGTAGCGGGCATTGGTGCGTTTTTCCGCGCCGCTAGCCGCCTGACTTAATGTACTCATTGTTGCACTCCTGAATCATAGCCGTTAGCTACGTTCATTCTGAATGGCACAACCTGTAGGGTAGTCAGAATGACGTGTTTGAGTTTTCATTGTTTTCGTTTTATCTGGCGTGCTGCTTTTTTAACTGGCAGGGAAAGTATAAAAAGAGGACCTGAACGGCTCACCGTGCATACACACAGCTTTAGCGGAGATTTAGAAATAGATTTATGGCTTATGCCTGACGGGATGGGGGGTAGTTCACGGAAATGAAAAGCTGGCGCGATGAACAATGGAAACGGCGAGACAAACGGCAGGAGTGTGAAATGCCTCACTTGACCCGGTGGAAACTCCCGGAAAAAATCGTCCACGTGAACAGGTTGTCATGCAAATGCCCGATGCCCGGAAGCGATATAAATGGTTAACATTTTATCGACCGCTTATCTGGCCCTGGCATCAGGAAGTGACACCCTCTATGTAGGGAGAGGGCGTCACTTTTATCTCTTGATGTATCCGTCTATTCGAGCAGGCTCGCCCACTGCTCAACCCATGGGTTAGAAACGCCCTCAGGTTCAGGGTCCTCGCTGGCATCGATCATGAGCATGTCGCCGATACGTTTGGCGCCCTGCTCCTGCAGCAATGCATCGAAGGTCTTGCCGCCGCCGCAAAAGTTAGCGTAGGTGCTATCGCCAAGCGCGATAATCCCGTAACGCAGGTGCGGCTGATACATGTCTTTCATCCCTTCATACAGCGGGACGATACTGTCAGGCAGATCGCCCTGACCGGTGGTGGAGGTAACGACCAGAGCATATTTGCCGCTGTACGGCTCCCAGTCCTGAATCTCCGGGTCTTCGAACACCTTTGCTTTATGCCCCAGACCGCTAAGAATCGCTTCAGCCTCTTCGGCTACCAGCAGCGCGTTTCCATACATTGTGCCTACAAAAATACCGATATCTACCATGATTATCTCCCTGAATGGACCTTAATCTCTTCATCCTGACCGCTGTCGTCAGCAAACTCAACCCTTTCATTTAGCGGCAGAAGACCACGCCAGCCAAACTGCGATAGCGCCCGCATCCAGACCTCATCAAAGCCCGCACGGATCACCAACGGCTCGCCGGTAAAGGGATGCGTTAACGATAGCTGGCTGGCGTGAAGCATCAAGCGGTCAACGGAAAAATGCGCTGCGGCGCTGCGGTTTTGTCGGAGATCGCCATGTTTACTGTCGCCGATAATCGGGTGACGTAAATGGGAAAGGTGACGACGCAACTGGTGTTTACGCCCGGTTTTGGGCTCCAGTTCAACCAGGCTGTAACGCGTGGTCGGATAACGTCCCGTCGCCACCGACATTTCGACGGTCGCCATTCCGCGATAGTGCGTGACCGCCGGCTGAGGCTCTTTATCGTCGCGGGCAAATTTATCGGCGATCTTATCCAGTTCTTCTACCAGCGGGTAATCCAGTACCGCTTCGTCGGTCAGCCAGCCGCGCACCACCGCGTGGTAGCGCTTTTGCATCTGATGTTGCTCAAACTGCTGAGACAGGCGCCTGCCCGCTTCGCTCGACAGCCCCATCAGCAGGACCCCCGAGGTCGGACGGTCAAGGCGATGGGCGGTAAACACGTGCTGACCAATCTGGTCGCGTACGGTTTGCATCACCACCACTTTTTCATCGCGGTCCAGCCAACTGCGGTGAACCAGCCAGCCGGAGGGTTTGTTCACCGCCACCAGCCATTCATCCTGATAGAGAATCTCCAGCATCAGGCGTCATCACCGGCAAACAGCGTATCCAGCAGCAGCAGCTCCGCCAGCACCCGCTCACGCAGCGGATGTACGGCATCAAGAGCCATCTCATAATAGGGCGCGACGGCGAAATTCTGCGGCAAAGGCTGCTCGCTATCGAGTAAGTGGTGCATACGAGGGATCAGGACCCACTGCAGCCACTCCAGCGGTTCAAGAGTGTCCATACAGAAAGGCTGTTGGCTGGCAAAAGCACGACTTTCCGGCGCATTTTCTTGCCAGTGGTCCGTTTCGCGCAGCAGCGCTTCAAGGACGTGCAAACGCTCGCGCACGCTAAGGTGAAGAGTCATGGGAAACCTCGATGAGTTGTAAACCGGACGCAGGATAGCAAATACAGCGGCGAAAACTACTCAAAATCATGGTGCCGTCGTCTCTCCAGGCCTGACAAGGGGTGCGTGGTCATGCGCAAGATTGGCATGAGCCTGATACGTTGCCCCAGCCTGGCTGAAGCACGGCCCAGGCGATGAGAACTTCACTCAAATGCCCCAGCCAAAGGTGATGCGATAAAAACAGGCATAAAAAAAGGGAGCACTGTATAAACAGTGCTCCCGGTTCGTTTTGCAGCAATCCAGCCACATTGGTGCTCCCTGCTCGTCCATGAAAACTTTTCCTGAGGTCTCCTGACCATGTTCATCCGTAAACTTGTGCATCCTGTTTCCACACCACCCCGATGTGAAATCACTTATCCTTAAGTCTGTCCCGATCTTCCTGATCCACCGTTCATCATGAGCGGCTCACGTTCTCCATCCTGGAGGTGTCCTTTACGCGTTCCTGCGCTATCCTGTGCTTCCTCCTGAAGCCTGTCCTTGCTGCGCCTTCCCGGCGGGTCCTGCATGAAGAGTCATCATCCTGATGTTCACTTCATTTCGCGACTCCTTGTCGACAACTATAGGATCACTGATTCCGCTTCGTCTTACAAGCCTTCTTAAGAGAATCTCTTAAGGTTAAATCGTACCGGAGAAGGCAAGATAAAGAATAACCCACTGAATTATATTGATTTAAAAGAAATAAAGCCGCGAAAAATTGCCTTAAATGATGACGATCTCTTACAGGTCTTGTAAGAGATCTCTCACAAACGGGTGGGAAAAATGGATTACAGCAGCGGATCAAGCTGGTCAAGAAAGCGTGCCAGAGAAGGCGAAAGGGTTGTGCGTTTACGTGTTCCGAGCGTTTCTTTAAGCACTTCACCGCTCAGGTTGCACACCGAAATGACCTCCAGCTCGCTCTCGAGCGTAGCGATAAAAAGCGTTGGCGACAGCTTCAGCCGCTTTTGTACCACCAGATGGCCGATTAAATTTTCCTGCACGCGCTGGAAGTCATCCGGACTCCAGGTTTGCAGCAGCAGCATCGTCTCACCGGCAAAACGCGCGGCCATATCGCCGGCGAACTGAGTGGTATAATAACTATGAATCGGCTGTTGTATCACAATATCCAGTGCCCGTTCAACCGCGCTAATATTTTGTTCTGCGGTAAAGGGCTGCGGTTGCCAGAAAACGGCGTCGTCGTCCGTCTCGCTGATGCAGGGCGACGGTACCCCATAAAGCTCTTCGCTACGTGGCAGGCTGGCACGCTGCTGCTGCCAGGCAGCGCAATAACGTTGGGTGAAGGCTTGCAGCGCTTCTGCAGTTTGATAGTCCACCGGTTTCTCTCTTCACGTCAGACAGGATACACTTGGCGTATAGTGTACCCGCTTTACTATGGTGAAACATGCCTTCTTACGATAATCATCAGGCGCTTGCAGGCCTGACGCTCGGTAAATCAACCGATTACCGCGATACTTACGATGCCTCACTGTTACAGGGCGTACCGCGCAGTCTCAACCGCGATCCGCTGGGCCTGTACGCGGACAATCTGCCTTTTCACGGTGGTGATATCTGGACGCTGTACGAACTCTCCTGGCTCAACACTAAGGGGTTGCCGCAGGTCGCCGTGGGCCACGTTGAACTCAATGACACGACCGTGAACCTGGTAGAATCGAAGAGCTTTAAGCTCTACCTCAACAGCTTTAACCAGACCCGTTTTGCCAGTTGGCAGGAGGTTCAGGCGACGCTGACGCGGGATCTGCATGCCTGTGCGCAGGGGGAAGTCTCGGTTTCACTCTATCGCCTCGACGAACTTGAAGGGCTACCGGTGGCGCATTTTCACGGTACCTGTATCGACGATCAGGATATTGAGATTGATAACTATGCGTTCAGCGCGGACTATCTGCAGGATGCCGCAAGCGGCAAAGTCGTCGAGGAGACGCTGGTCAGCCATCTGCTGAAGTCCAACTGCCTGATCACCCATCAGCCGGACTGGGGTTCGGTGCAAATTCAGTACCGCGGCTCCCAAATCGATCGCGAAAAACTGCTGCGCTACCTGGTGTCGTTCCGTCACCATAACGAATTCCACGAACAGTGCGTAGAGCGCATCTTCAACGATATTCAGCGTTTCTGCCAGCCGGAAGCCCTTTCCGTTTATGCGCGCTACACGCGACGCGGCGGCCTGGACATCAACCCATGGCGCAGCAACACCGATTTTGTTCCGGCCATCGGTCGCCTCGCTCGCCAATAGTAAACATTTTCACAATTTGCGTGCGTTAACCCGCGCGCAAGGTTGTGAAAACGCCATCAGCAAGGCTATTGTAATCACAAGAAGACGATAATCGTCCTGTAAGGAGTTCACTTGATTACACATGTTAGTCCGCTTGGTTCAATGGATATGCTGTCACAGCTGGAAGTGGATATGCTTAAACGCACCGCCAGCAGTGACCTCTATCAACTCTTTCGTAACTGCTCGCTTGCTGTGCTCAACTCGGGGAGCCTGACCGATAACAGCAAGGAGTTACTGTCTCGTTTTGAAAACTTCGATATCAACGTGTTGCGTCGTGAACGCGGCGTTAAGCTGGAACTGATCAATCCCCCGGAAGAGGCCTTTGTGGACGGGCGTATTATCCGTTCCCTGCAGGCCAACCTGTTTGCCGTACTGCGCGATATCCTGTTCGTTTACGGGCAGATTCACAACACCGTCCGTTTCCCAAACCTCGATCTCGAAAGTTCGGTCCACATCACTAACCTGGTGTTCTCTATTCTGCGTAACGCCCGTGCGCTGCACGTCGGCGAAGCGCCGAATATGATTGTCTGCTGGGGCGGCCACTCGATTAACGAAAATGAATATCTGTACGCCCGTCGCGTCGGGACCCAGTTGGGTCTGCGCGAACTGAATATCTGTACCGGCTGCGGTCCGGGCGCGATGGAAGCGCCGATGAAAGGCGCCGCGGTCGGCCACGCCCAGCAGCGTTACAAAGACAGCCGCTTTATCGGCATGACCGAGCCATCCATTATTGCCGCCGAACCACCTAACCCGCTGGTTAACGAGCTGTTGATCATGCCAGATATCGAAAAACGTCTTGAGGCGTTTGTCCGTATCGCCCACGGCATTATTATCTTCCCGGGCGGTGTCGGCACTGCGGAAGAACTGCTTTATCTGCTGGGGATTTTAATGCACCCGGCTAATACGTCGCAGGTTCTGCCGCTGATCCTCACCGGTCCGAAAGAGAGCGCCGACTATTTTCGCGTGCTGGATGAGTTCATCGTCCATACGCTGGGCGAATCGGCGCGTCGCCACTATCGCATCATCATCGACGACGCCAGCGAAGTGGCGCGCCAGATGAAGAAAGCGATGCCGCTGGTGAAAGAGAGCCGCCGGGAAACCGACGATGCCTACAGCTTTAACTGGTCAATTCGTATCACCCCGGATCTGCAAATGCCCTTCGATCCAACGCACGAAAACATGGCTAACCTCAAGCTTTATCCCGATCAGCCGGTCGAGTTGCTGGCAGCAGATCTGCGACGCGCGTTCTCCGGTATCGTGGCCGGCAACGTCAAAGAGGTGGGTATCCAGGCGATTGAAAAATTCGGTCCCTACAAGTTGCATGGCGATCCGGAGATGATGCGTCGAATGGACGATCTGCTGCAAGGCTTCGTCGCCCAGCACCGCATGAAGCTTCCGGGCGGCACCGCTTATATCCCTTGCTACGAAATCTGTACCTGATAGCGGGCTAATCTGTCATTGCGGGTTACGGTGCGCGCCGCCGTAATCCGGTTGCCCTTCTTCCCGTCTTAAACGTCCTTTACCTTCTTTAATCTCTCCGGCCCGCTTTCGCCCGTGATCCAATTATTTTAAGAATGCTTTGTAACATTTTTACAAAGCCAATCGTTTGCGTTTCCATGACCAGCAATAAATATCACTAACAAAAAGGTGTTTAAGCGCAAAAACATCGTCAGTATCTCATTTTTACAGTAAAAACATCGTTATTAAGCCCCCCTGCTTTTATCTCATATCCTGTAAATGGTAGCCTTCGCGCCACAAATACCTGGCTGATCACCAGATACAGACTGTTGAACTAAAAATACCCACCTAGAAAGTGGATTATTGCAATTGGGATCGCGATCACTGATGCATTTATCAGATAAATGTATCTTTCCGCCCCACTTGTTACGGAGAAAATCATTAAAAAACCGTAATAAAACGGATTTCATATTACTTAATTGATTTTAATCACTATATTTGGTCGATTCTTCCAGGAGATACAGATGGAAACCACTCAAACCAGCACTATCGTATCGGGCGAAACCCGTAGCGGATGGCGCAAAACAGATACCATGTGGATGCTGGGACTGTACGGTACGGCAATCGGTGCGGGCGTGTTGTTCCTGCCCATTAATGCCGGCGTCGGCGGTATGATCCCCCTGATCATCATGGCAATTCTTGCTTTCCCGATGACCTTTTTCGCCCACCGCGGAATGACCCGTTTCGTCCTTTCCGGTAAGAATCCGGGTGAAGACATCACGGAAGTGGTGGAAGAGCACTTCGGTATCGGCGCAGGTAAACTGATCACGCTGCTCTACTTCTTCGCCATCTACCCGATTCTGCTGGTGTATAGCGTGGCGATTACCAATACCGTCGAGAGCTTTATGACCCACCAGCTGCAGATGACCGCGCCGCCGCGTGCGATCCTGTCGCTGATTCTGATTGTGGGCATGATGACCATCGTGCGTTTCGGCGAGCAGATGATTGTTAAAGCGATGAGTATTCTGGTGTTCCCGTTTGTTATCGCTCTGATGATCCTGGCACTGTACCTGATTCCTCAGTGGAACGGCTCGGCGCTGGAAACCCTCTCCCTGAACAGCACCACCTTTACCGGTAATGGTCTGTGGATGACTCTCTGGCTGGCGATTCCGGTGATGGTGTTCTCCTTTAACCACTCACCGATCATCTCCTCCTTCGCCGTGGCGAAGCGTGAAGAGTACGGTCAGGGCGCAGAGAAGAAGTGCTCCAGCATCCTGGCGCGCGCGCATATCATGATGGTACTGACCGTGATGTTCTTCGTCTTCAGCTGCGTACTGAGCCTGTCCCCGGCCGACCTGGCAGAAGCAAAAGCGCAGAACATCTCGATTCTGTCTTACCTGGCGAACCACTTTAACGCCCCGGTCATTGCCTGGATGGCGCCGATCATCGCGATGATCGCCATCACTAAATCCTTCCTCGGCCACTACCTGGGCGCACGTGAAGGCTTTAACGGCATGGTGATTAAATCCCTGCGCGGTAAGGGCAAATCCATCGAAATCAATAAACTGAACAAAATCACGGCGCTGTTCATGCTGGTGACCACCTGGATTGTGGCGACGCTGAACCCAAGCATACTCGGCATGATCGAAACCCTCGGTGGCCCGATTATCGCGATGATTCTGTTCCTGATGCCGATGTATGCCATCCAGAAAGTCCCGGCCATGCGCAAATACAGCGGCCACATCAGCAACGTCTTCGTTGTGATTATGGGCCTGATTGCTATCTCCGCGATTTTCTACTCTCTGTTCAGCTAATCTCTCCCCCGCGCCGCCAGCAGGCGGCGCGCTTCCCGACAGTACTGGATGCAACATGATCAGCGTATTCGATATTTTTAAAATCGGCATTGGCCCTTCCAGCTCCCATACCGTTGGCCCCATGAAGGCGGGCAAGCAATTCACGGACGATCTTATCGCGCGCGGGCTGCTTGCCGACGTCACCAAAGTCGTTGTCGACGTTTACGGCTCCCTTTCCCTCACCGGTAAAGGCCACCATACTGACATCGCGATTATTATGGGTCTTGCAGGCAACCTGCCTGACAGCGTTGATATCGACGCCATTCCGGCGTTCATTCAGGACGTCAACACCCACGGTCGTCTAATGCTGGCAAACAGCCAGCAGGAAGTTGAATTCCCGGTCGACCAGTGCATGAATTTCCATGCCGATAACCTGTCTCTGCATGAGAACGGCATGAGTATTACCGCCCTGGGCGGCGACAAGGTGCTCTACACCCAGACTTACTACTCCATCGGCGGCGGGTTTATTGTCGATGAAGAACATTTCGGCCAGACCAATGAAGCGCCGCCCGCAGTACCTTACCCGTACAAAAATGCGGCTGACCTGCAAAGGCACTGCCGCGAAAGCGGGCTCTCGCTTTCCGGCCTGATGATGCAAAATGAACTGGCATTACACAGCAAAGAGCAGCTGGAACAGCACTTCGCCGCCGTCTGGGAGGTGATGAGCAGCGGCATTGAGCGCGGCATCACCACCGAAGGCGTACTGCCGGGCAAGCTGCGGGTACCACGTCGTGCCGCCGCCCTGCGTCGGATGCTGGTTAGCCAGGATAATACCAACAGCGACCCGATGGCGGTGGTCGACTGGATCAACATGTTTGCGCTGGCAGTCAACGAAGAGAATGCCGCCGGTGGACGCGTAGTGACCGCACCGACCAACGGCGCCTGCGGCATCGTGCCGGCGGTACTGGCCTACTACGATAAGTTCATCCGCAAAGTAAACGCCAACTCGCTGGCGCGCTATATGCTGGTCACCAGCGCCATTGGCTCGCTGTATAAGATGAACGCCTCGATTTCCGGCGCCGAAGTGGGCTGCCAGGGCGAAGTCGGCGTTGCCTGTTCCATGGCGGCGGCCGGTCTGGCTGAACTGCTGGGCGGCAGCCCGGGTCAGGTGTGCATCGCAGCGGAAATTGGTATGGAACACAACCTCGGTCTGACCTGCGATCCGGTTGCCGGCCAGGTACAAGTGCCGTGTATTGAACGTAACGCCATCGCCGCCGTCAAAGCGGTCAACGCTGCACGAATGGCGCTGCGCCGCACCAGTGAACCGCGCGTCTGCCTCGATAAGGTCATCGAAACCATGTACGAAACCGGCAAAGATATGAACGCCAAGTACCGCGAAACCTCGCGCGGCGGCCTGGCCATGAAAATCGTCGCCTGCGATTAACGCGACCTGCCCGGCAGCCGATTCTGCCGGGCAGCCTCCCTGCCATTTCTTCTCCCCGCTCGCCAGATACTTTTGTTATATAAATTAAAATTTTTTTATTTATTGGTTATAAGGACAATTTGTTACCTTAATGGCAAACCGCCAAAGGAGAACACATCATGTCCAAAAGGTTGCATCTGGCCGCACTGCCGCTGCTGCTCGGGCTGTCTGCGTCCGCGCTGGCTCAGGCGCCGGAAACCGTGAACATTGGCTACCAGAAGGCCAATATCTTCGCCCTGCTTAAGTATCGTGGCACCCTTGACGAGACGTTGAAAAAACAGGGCATTGCCGTGCGCTGGGTGGAATTCCCGGCCGGCCCGCAGATGCTGGAAGGACTGAACGTCGGCAGTATTGACCTGGCAGCCACCGGCGATGCGCCACCGGCTTTTGCCCAGGCCGCACAGGCAGATCTGGTCTATCTCGCGCACTCGCCGGCGAACCCCAAAACGGAAGCCATCGTGGTGCCGGAAAACTCGACGATTCACAACGTGGCCGACCTGAAAGGCAAGCGCGTGGGGTTGAATAAAGGCTCCGACGTCAACTACCTGCTGGTCACCGCACTGGAAAAAGCCGGGTTGAGCTATAAAGATATCACCCCGGTTTACCTGCCTCCGGCCGATGCCCGCGCCGCCTTCCAGCGTGGGGCGATTGATGCCTGGGTTATCTGGGACCCGTACCTTGCCGAAGTTGAAACCAACGCTAAGGCGCGGCAGATCCGCAACGCTGAAGGGCTGGTGCCGCACTATACCTTCTATCTCGCCAGCCGCAAATTTGCCGAAAACCACCCGGATACCGCCAAACAGGTGGTGGATGAGTTACGCCAGCTCAGCGACTGGGCGAACTCCCATCAGGACGACGCCGCCGGAATTCTGTCAACCTCCACCGGGCTGGATAAAGCGATCTGGTTGAAAGCCCTTGCCCGCCTGCCCTACGGTGCCGAACGCATGACGCCTGCGGTGTATAACGAGCAGCAGGCGCTGGCGGATACCTTCACCCGTATCGGCCTGCTGCCGGTGAAGGTGGATGTTCGCCGCGCCACCTGGTCGCAGGATAAGCAGGAAAAATAACCCTTGTGCCGGCGACGGGCTTCCCCGTCGCCTTCTCTCTTGTTACGTTACCTCTGCGCCTTTTCACCATCGCCAATCTGCCAGATAAAGGTCGGTGCCTCCCCGTTGACC
Source organism: Raoultella sp. (assembly GCF_039594335.1). Lineage (NCBI taxonomy): Bacteria > Pseudomonadati > Pseudomonadota > Gammaproteobacteria > Enterobacterales > Enterobacteriaceae > Klebsiella > Raoultella sp. The sequence goes on along the minus strand of NZ_JBCNNS010000016.1, from coordinate 29,436 downwards.
AGCCAGTTGCCGATATTGCGCGCTTTGTAGATAACCGGGTTATGCGAAGCCACGGTACGCGCGTTGCGCCAGTGCCTGTCGAGCGCTTTGCCCACCCGGGTATCCGACGCGCCGAGGGCGTTAAACAACTCGGTCGCCGCGCGCGGTACCCACTCGCTGGCAACCACCTGCGCCTGTGCCGCTTCGACTTCCGCCAGGCGGTTACGTTGTTCAATCAGCGCCTCATCGCCGCTGGCATGAACAATATAGGCCTGCTGTAAAGACTCCGCCGCCTGCAGCACCGCCGCGCGGGTCGCCCACGCCCAGCTGCTGATTTGCCCCACCACCTGCAGTACCTGAGCATCCTCGCGCGGGACCGCGGCGTTGCCATGGCTGTACATGCGGGTACGTTTTTTCACCCCCTCGGCGGCGTCGCGTTCCACCGCCAGGCCGATTCCCGCCAGCGTCGCCAGTAAGATATGCTGATAGAAGGCGGTCTGATAACGAAAGCGTTCAGCAAAATCATAGACATGTTCCTGCTCAACCTGGGCCTGCTTAAAGCGGGTGGTACCGCTGCCGGTCAGACGCTGACCAAAGCCATCCCAGTCATCGTCGCGTTCTACCGCGCTCTGCCGGGTACTGACCAGAGCGATGACGTCGCCGTGGTTGTCGCTGCGGCGGGCAAAGACATCAATCCAGTCGGCGTACAGTGTTCCGGTGCTGTAAAACTTCTCGCCGTTTAAGCGCCAGCCGTGGTCATCCGGCGTCACCCGGGTGTTCACCTCCCCAAGCCTGACCCCGCCCGTTTCGGTCCAGCCGCTGCCCACCAGTTCCCCGTCGAGAAAACGTTGAAACCAGCGATCGCGCTGCGCGGAGTCCGGTTGATTCAGGCGATCTTCAACAAAGGCAAAATGGGCGCGCAGCGCCTGCGGCAGGTTCGAGTCAGCTTGGGCCAGCTCAATCAACAGGGCAATCAGTTGCGGCAGCGACGCGCCCCAGCCGCCCTTTTCCCGCGGAATGCGTACCGTGCCAAAGCCCGCCTCCTTCAGCCAGCGAATCTGCTCGTCGGGCAAAATACGGTGCTGTTCGCGGTTCGCCGCGCCCTGCGCGATGCGGGAAAAAATTGGCCGGAAAACTGCAGCCAGCTGTTCATAATCGGTACCGGTAGAAAGTAATGTCATCATCTGTTCCTTAATGGTGGCTGTCGTCAATATCGTGACGCGTCGGCTCGTGGCGAACCGCAAGCAGGAAGAAGATTGGAATAATGGCGGCCAGCGACACTACCCAGAACATCTGAGTGCCGAGGGAGGCCTGCAGCAGCGGTAGCACGAACAGCGCCAGCGCGCTGCCGATACCGGAGAGCGCCCGGCTAAAGCCGACACCGGTGGCGCGAATCGCGGTAGGATAGGAGAGCGCCGGGTAGATCATCAGCTGTGCACCGGGGCCGAAACCCTCGGCAAACAGCCACAGGCCGAGCATCGCGATCGCCAACACCACCCCGACGGTGGCATGCGGCTGGCCGACCAGAGCAAGGACAATCAGGGCGACAAACTGCAGCGCGAAGCCAGCAATCGCCACGTGGCGCGACGGGTATTTCCACGCCAGATGCATCCCCAGCAGCCCGCCGGTAAAGGCAAACAGCGCGTTCAGCCCCAGCGAGGCGGAGATGGTTTCAAACACCCCGGCCCCGAGAAACTGGGCGAGGATCGACGGCAGGAAAAAGGCGATGGCGGTGTACTCAAAGGAGATACAGATATTCATCACCCCGGCGACGATAGTGCGCTCGCGATACGGCTTTTCAAACAGCACGCGGAAGCTCACTTTCGCCGGCGGCGCAGAATGTTTAGTCGGCGCTTCATGAGCAGCAATGCCGTAAGAGTCTCGCAGAATGCGTACCGCCGAAGTCAGGTCCCCCTGGTTTGCCGCCCACAGCGGCGATTCATTCATAAATTTACTGCGCACGGCGATAATCAGCAGTGCCGGGACGGCGCCAAACAGCAACGATGCCCGCCACAGCCAGTCGAGGTGCTCCTGCGGCAGCAGGAAATAGAGGCCGAAGATAATCAGAAAGCAGACCGTTGAAGCGGCGTACCACATCGGACACCAGGCGGCGAGGCGTGCGGCTTTGTTACCTTTGCCGGTAAAACGGGAAAATTCAGCGAGGTAGGACATGGCAACCGGCAGATCGATACCGACGCCGATCCCCATCAGGAAACGCGCGCCGATCAGTACCCAGACATTGGGGGCAAGACCTGCGGCGATGGCCGAAACGACGAAAAACAGCATGTCGGCCATAAATACCGAATAGCGGCCATATTTATCCGTCAGCCAGCCACCGATTAAGTTGCCGATAATGGTGCCAACCATAATGGATGAGGTGACCAGACCGGTCAGCAGCGGCGAGAGCTGGAATTCACGCACCACGTCATCAATGCCGTAGGAGAGCGTGGTTAAATCATAGGCGTCGAGAAAAACGCCACCGAGCGCGAGGAAGACAATCATCCGCGCATATTTAGCCTGATCCTTGCCCGAATTTATCAGCCGCGCCACATCCCCAACGCTACTTACCGGAGCGGAGGCCACGCCGGGATTATCAACAGACAGCGTACTCATCTTTTCACCTTATTAATGTTGTGCAGGTGATCGCAGTTATAGGCCGTCACCCGATAAATTTGAACTAACAAAAAAGCATATAAAAACAAATAAATTCAATAAGTTAAAAAAATAAAACAACAAAATCAGGACGTGCTTTCGCCCGTCCTGCAAGGTCATCGATCGGCAAAATTATTCCGCGGAAACCGGCACCAGCACATCCTTAACCAGAGGGTCTTCGGTGGTTTTCAACCAGCTCTGAATGCGCGGGTCGGAAAACGCCTTCTGCAATTTGACGATATTCTCCTGCGACAGATAAGGTGTCCCGATAACCAGTTGCGATGCAAAAGTACGTGGCGCAGGCGGGAATAAGATGCCCTTATCGCGCGGCACTTTCCCGGCATCAAACTGCGAGACATAGCCGATTGCCGCGTCCACCGAATTGAGCGCTCGTGGCATGGTTAACAAGTCCAGCTCTTTGAAATTAAACTGATGCGGGTTGCCGACGATATTTTTCAGCTTTGCCGTACGCGGCTCCACCTTCGGGTCGAGCGTAATCAGGCCAATACGCTGCAGCAGCCACAGCGCCTGCCCCTGGTTGGCGCCGTCATCCGGCACCACAATCGTCGCACCGTTTGGCAGATCCTTGACTGATTTATAGCGCTCGGAGTAGATGCCAAAAGCCCACTGGAATACCGGCACCGTGGTTGAAAGCGCAAAGCCATTGGCATCCACAACCTGCTTCAACCACCATTGATGCTGATAGATGGTTCCCGCATATTCCCCTTGCGCCACCGCCCGATCGGCCTGCACCGGATCCTGCACGCCCACCGCCTCCAGCTTCAGGCCGTAATCCGGCGCAATATGCTGGCCGATATACTCGATAATTCGCTGTTCGCCGGCCATCGCCGGTTCATAATGGATTTTCAGCGTGGTGCCAAACACCACCTGCTGCGACTGCGCCTGTCCCCGCCACCACCAAAAGGCAACCGCCAGCACCACACTCACCAGCAGCGCCACCAGCCACGGCCAGCGGCGGACCTTACGTAATTCAAACTGTTCTGTTGTCATGAAGAGATCCCCTGCGTGTGGCGAAGTTTATTGACCAGGCGGTCACCGAAAAACTGAATCAGCTGAATAGTGGCGATCAGCGCAATAATGGTGGCGATCATGATGTGGTTATCGAAGCGCTGGTAGCCGTAAACCACCGCCAGATAGCCGATGCCTCCCGCGCCAATAGTGCCGGCAATCGCGGAATATTCGATCATTGAGACCAGGTTTAGCGTCACTGCCGCCACCAGCGCCGGCAGGGCTTCGCTCAGTTGAGCACTGCGGATAATCTGCCAGCGCGAGCCGCCGCAGACGATGCCGACGGCGGTGACTTCTGCCGGCAGTTCGCGCAGGGCGTTTTCCACCAGCCGGCAAAAAAATGGCACCCCGGCGGCGATCATCGGCACCACGGCGGCCGGAATGCCGATCGTCGTCCCGGTGAGCCAGAAGGTGAAGGGAATAATCGCCGCCATCAGCACCAGAAACGGCAGAGAGCGCCCCATATTCACTACCCAGTTCAGCACCCGGTACAGCGCGGCATGCGGGAATAATCCGCGCGGCGAGGCATTGAATAGCACCACCCCGACCACGCCGCCAAACGTCACCACAAACAGCATGACAATGGCCACCATCAGCCAGGTCTCACCGTAGGCGGGCAGAAGTAGCGTATGGATCTCACTCCAGGGGGTATCCTGGCTTATCACCGTGGGTTTCATACCGCCTCCTGTAGTTCGGGCACGCCATCCAGCACCTCCGCCGCGATGCCGAGCTGGGCCAGCAGCACCAACACCCGCGACGACGACAGACGCTCTCCCTGGAAACGCACGCCCACCTGTAACCTTCCCGCCAGCCGACCGTTGATCAACTCAACGTGCCCCCCGAGCACATCTATCTGCAGGGCGAACTGCTGGCTCAGCTGGCTTATCCAGTCGGTCGCCACCGGAACATCCCAGCGATAGCTCAGACGCAACAGCAGATCGCTGGTGACCACAACCGGAGAGAGCGGCAGCAGTTGCTGACCCAGTAGCGAATCCGGACGCGCCAGCAGCTCTTTCACCTGACCGAACTGCACAATTGCGCCATCGCGAATTTCCGCCACCGCGTCCGCCGCCGCCCGTACCGCATCCATTTCGTGGGTGATCAGCACAATCGCCAGGCGGTATTCATCGCGCAGGCGTTTGAGCAAATTGAGCACCGTTGCGGTAGCTTGCGGATCCAGCCCGGAAGTCGCCTCATCCGCCAGCAACACCGACGGGCGCAGCGCCAGCGCACGCGCAATACCAATCCGCTGACGCTGGCCGCCGGAAAGCTGAGCCGGCCAGGCATCCGCCTTATGACTCAGCCCAACGCTCTCCAGCAGTTCGCCGACGCGGGCTTTAATATCGCGCTCGACCACGCCGAGGTATTCCAGCGGCAGAGCGATATTTTGCCAGGCCGTTTTACGACTGAGCAGCGCGGAGGACTGAAAGACGGTACCGATCGTGCGCCGCTCGCGACGCAGCGCCTCGCCGCTGAGTAACGACAGGTCGTTGCCGTTAACCCGAATACTGCCGCTGTCGGGACGCTCCAACAGGCTGATAAGGCGCGCGAGGGTCGATTTTCCCGCGCCGCTCGGCCCCACCACCGCGGTGATGGATCGGGGCGGTACCTGCAGCGACAGCCCTTTCAGCACCTCGCTGACCCGCCCGTCTGCCGTACGGTAGCTTTTATGCAGGTTGTCTATTTCAATCATGTCACCTTCTCCTCTGTCCCGACGTCGATGCGGGTGCCACGCCGGTATCCGGCCCCCGGATGCGGCGCCACCAGTCGCGGCCCGGCGCCAAACAGTTTTTCGCGTAGAGTGCCTTCGCGATACTCCTGCTTAAAGACGCCCCGTTTTTGCAATTCGGGAATGAGCAGCTCCACCACATCGCGGAAGGTTTCATGGGTAACGGCATACGCCAGGTTGAAACCGTCGACATCGGTCTCCTCAATCCACGATTGCAGCTCATCGGCAACGGTTTGCGCACTGCCGACAATCAGCGGGCCGAAGCCGCCAATGCCGACCCAGTCGGCCAGCGCCTGTACCGTCCACTGACGATCGGGATCGGCAGTGGAAAAGGCTTCAACCGCCGACTGAATCGCGTTGGTATGCAGGTATTTCAGCACCTGTTCCGGCTGATACTGGCCGAAGTCAATCCCGGTCCAACCGGAAATCAGCGCCAGCGCCCCTTCATAGCTGACGTAAGATTTATACTCCTGCCATTTGGCCTGCGCCTCATGGTCGGTTTCGCCTACGATGACCGTTTGCAGGTTGAAAATCAGGATACTGCGCGGGTCGCGTCCGGCTTCGGCGGCGCGGCGGCGAATATCCGCCACGGTCTTTTTAAGCAGCACTTTCGACGGTGCGGCGACAAAAACGCACTCGGCGTGGCCGGCGGCAAACTGTTTACCCCGGCTGGAGGCACCGGCCTGATAAAGCACTGGCGTGCGCTGCGGCGACGGTTCGCAGAGGTGGATCCCCGGCACGGTGAAGAAGTTGCCCTGGTGGTTGATCGGATGAATTTTTTGCGGATCGCTGAAGATCCCCCGCTCGCGATCGCGCAGCACCGCGCCATCTTCCCAGCTCCCTTCCAGCAGCTTATAAACCACGTCGAGATACTCATCGGCGTAGTCATAGCGCGCATCGTGATCGGTCTGGGCCTGATGACCAATGTTGCGCGCCCCGCTTTCCAGATACGAGGTGACGATGTTCCAGCCCACCCGGCCTTTGGTTAAATGATCGAGCGTCGAAAGACGGCGGGCAAACGGATACGGGTGCTCAAACGACAGCGACGCGGTCAGGCCAAAGCCAAGATGCTCCGTCACCAGCGCCATCGGGGTAATCAACGCCAGCGGATCGTTCACCGGCACCTGCGCCGCCTGGCGAATCGCCGCATCGCCGTTGCCGTTCAGTACGTCATAAATACCCAGCACGTCAGCAATAAACAGGCCATCGAACTTACCGCGTTCCAGCAGACGCGCCAGATCAACCCAGTAATCAAGGTCCTTATACTGCCAGGAACGATCGCGCGGGTGGGTCCACAGCCCCGGCGACTGGTGTCCGACGCAGTTCATATCAAAAGCATTCAGGCGAATTTCACGTTGTGATGACATAGCGCTCTCCACGGTGCATTCCGTCAACGGAATGCACGCTTAACACATCAAGGAATAAGGGGAATGGGGCGGTTAGATTGTGGGACATCGGGCGGATTGCCCAATCCCCAGCGCCTGTAAGGCCTCAGCGGCGACGGCGGCGGCATGGTCGGCCACCTGCGGTAGACCCATCAGTTCGCCAAAATAGCCGCGCGCCGCCGGGCCAGAGATCAGCAGATTGGGCACCGCTCGCCCCTCCCGGCCAATCGCACGGGAGTGAGCATCAACGTCCAGCCCAAGGCCCAGCTTATCGGCGCGGATCAGGCCACGATCGGCCAACTCGCGCAGCAGCGGCTGGCTGTCGATCAGCCCACCGTGGGCCGGGCCGGTCGTCAGAATCAGGCGATCGACAGTCAGGGCAACAGGTTTGCCTTCGCGCGAGGTCAGGGTAAGCGCCAGAGAACGGGCCTCACTCTCCAGCGCCGTCAGTCGTGCGGCCAGCACCTTCAGGCTCCCCTCGCGCTGACGTTGTTCGAGCACCTCGGCGACCTGTGGCGCAATACGATAACGATGCACATCCCAGTAGCGCCGCAGATGACGCAGGAAACGCTGGCGATCGGCAAACGTCAGGGTCTGCCAGATGAGTTGTCCCTGCTGACGCACCGCGTCGAGCACTATCTGCCAGGGTAGCCCCTGCTCTGCCGCACGGGCAACATCGGCGCGCACCTGCCGCAGCCGTTGACGGAGCGACCCCTGAGCGTATTCACCCGGCCAGGACGTTGCAGCGCTGCCGGTATTACCCCGGGACAGCAGACCGCGGCGCGAAAAGGCGGTAATCGGCCCGCGGTGGCCGAGTCGGGATAGCGTGGCGATGCAGTCCGCCATCGTCAACCCGGTTCCCATCACCGCCACCCGCGCATCCGGGGCGATCGTGGCGAGGCTGTCCGCACGCCACGGGTTGGCAATCAACGCCGGATGGTCGTGAAAAGGCGCCGCCAGCCGCGGCAGCGCCGGCGGCGGATGGCTAATTGCCAGGATCAGCAGATCGTTTTGCAGCCGACGACCGGTATCGGTGGTGATACCGGTTTCGTCAAAGGTCAGCGCCTGTTCGCGCAGGTGAACCAGCCGCCCGGCGCTCGCCTGTACCGCCTCGGCAAAACGCTGGCTGACGTAGCGCCCGAACTGGCCGCGCTGGGGATAGAGCGCGCCGTCTTCACGCCACGCCTGCGGGTCGTCAGCAAAAGCAGGTTGACTGCGGTACCAGCGGTCGAAAGCGCCCTCCTCCTCACCAGCCAACTGCATCCGCGAGGCAGGCACGTTGATTCGGTGGCTAGGTTCCGCGGTGGAATAGGCCACTCCCGCGCCGGGAACAGCACGCGGCTCCAGCAGCGTCACCCGTAACCCTTGCGGCATCAGGCCAAGCAGATGAATGGCCACCGCCGCGCCACTAAAACCGCCGCCGACGATAACGATGTGAGGTTCAGCCCGCATAGGTCACCGCCTTATGAAAGAAGAAGCGAAACATAGCGACCTCCGCTCAGCTGGAGCTGACCTGTTTCACCGGGCGCTTATCGCCGCCGATGGTTTCACCGAACGGCCCGGTATTGACACCGCGCGCCTTTGACTGCGCGTTGCTGTCCAGCGGCAGCAGCGGCATCACCAGCTCGGCAAAGCGGTGCGCCTCTTCCAGATGCGGGTAGCCGGAGAAAATAAAGTTAGTGATCCCTAGCGCCTGATATTCACGGATGCGCTCCGCTACCTGCTGAGGATTGCCCACCAGCGCCGTCCCCGCTCCGCCACGCACCAGACCGACGCCAGCCCACAGATTCGGCGCAATACGCAGATTATCGCGAGAGCCGTTGTGCAGGGCGCTCATCCGCGCCTGGCCTGCGGAATCCATGCGTGCAAAAATCTTCTGTGCCTGGGCAATGGTGTCATCATCCAGATGAGCAATCAGCCGGTCGGCGGCGGCCCAGGCCTCCTCTTCCGTTTCACGGACAATCACATGCAGGCGAATACCGTATTGCAAAGTGCGTCCGCGGGCGGCGGCGCGTTCACGGACGATAGCCAGCTTTTCCGCCACTTTTTCCGGCGGCTCGCCCCAGGTTAAATAGCTGTCGATGTGTTCAGCGGCGACGTCGATGGCGTCGTCTGACGAGCCGCCAAAATAGAGCGGCGGACCATCTTCCTGCACCGGCGGAAACAGCACCTCCGCCCCTTCGACATGAATATGCTTGCCATGATAGTCCACCTTTTCGCCTTTCAGTAAACGGGCGTAGATGTCGAGGAATTCACGGGTCACCTGGTAGCGTTCACTGTGGTTGAGGAAGATCCCGTCGCCTTTGTTCTCGACCGGATCGCCGCCGGTCACCACGTTGATCAGTAACCGCCCCTCCGACAGACGATCGAGCGTAGCCGCCATCCGTGCCGCCAGCGTTGGCGGCTGTAGCCCGGGGCGCACCGCCACCAGATAGCGCAGGCGACGGGTCAACGGCGCCAGCGCCGACGCCACCAGCCAGGAGTCCTCGCAGCTTTTTCCGGTCGGAATCAGGACGCCGTAGTAGCCGAGGCTATCAGCGGCCAGCGCGACCTGTTGGAGATAAGGTAAATCCACCGGGCGGCCGCCTTCGGTGGTGCCCAGATAACGGCCATCGCCATGGGTGGGCAAAAACCAGAACACATTGATCTTATCGCTCGCTTTCTGCGTCATTATCTATTTCCTATATAACCATATTCGATATTTATCGAATGGATGTTTTAATTTGGTTATATGTGTGTTAGCGATTATCGTGCCAATCACGGGACAAAAATAAATAAAATAAAATCAATATATTAAAAAACAAGCTCGGCATCTCAGCTGTTGCAAATGCACCAGCACCTGCGTGGTCGCTGTCGGTTTTGCAGCAAACCGACCGCGTCTCCCTCTGGTGTCCGTCGCCAGTAGAGGATAAGTTCAAAGCGTCATTTAACGGAGGTCCGCCATGCTCAATCCTGAATCCCTGTCCGATACGCCCGTGCTCATCGACCCGGCGTCGAAAGCGTTTCAGAGTCTGCTGGACAAACTGGCGCCAACGGAAGCCACCGTGCTGATCGTCGGCGAAACCGGCACCGGTAAAGAGGTGGTCGCCCGCTATCTTCATCATCACAGCACACGTCGCCATCAGCCGTTTCTTGCCGTTAACTGCGGCGCGCTGACAGAAAGCCTGGCGGAAGCGGAACTCTTCGGTCATGAAAAAGGCGCCTTTACCGGCGCCGTGCAGAGCCACCCCGGCTGGTTTGAGGCCGCCGAGGGCGGGACCCTGTTGCTCGACGAGATCGGCGAATTGAGTCTGCCGCTGCAGGTCAAGCTACTGCGCGTGCTGCAGGAGCGGGAGATTACCCGCGTCGGTTCGCGCAAGGCCATCAAAGTGAACGTGCGGGTCATCGCCGCCACTCATGTCGATTTAGCCCAGGCTATCCGCGAACGCCGCTTCCGCGAAGACCTCTACTACCGTTTGAATATCGCCATCGTGCCGCTGCCGCCGCTGCGCCAGCGCCGCCAGGATATTCCTCAGCTGGCCAATCATTTTTTAACGCTGTATGCCCGCCGACTGGGTCGCCCGACCCTCCGCCTGGCACCAGAAACGCTGGCGAGGCTGATGGACTATCCGTGGCCCGGCAATATCCGAGAACTGGAAAATACATTACATAACGCAGTGTTACTCAGCAAAGAGGAGGAGATCACGCCCGCGCAGCTGCGGCTGAGTACGTTGCACGACACGCCGGCGACCGCCACGGACAACGAGTTGGATAGTTTTATCTCTCAGCAGCTTAACCAGCCCGGCGAGGCGCTGTGGGAACGCATCACCGGGGCGCTGATCCGCGGAGCAATGGCCCACTGCGATGACAACCAGAGCCAGGCGGCGGCGCTGCTGGGCATCAGTCGCCATACCTTACGCACGCAGTTAGCCAACATTGGACTGATTAAAAGCCGCCGGCGGTTAGAAACCACGCTGCGCCCGCTGCCCCGCACCGTTTCCGCCGACCGCGAGCTACGTATTGGCTATCAGCGTTTTGGCAACCTGGGCATTTTAAAAGCCCGACAGAGCCTGGAAAGCGCCTTCGCCGATCTCGGCGTCAGCGTGCTGTGGAGCGAATTCCCCGCCGGACCACAGTTGCTGCACGCTCTCGCCTGTGACGAAATCGATTTTGGCACGACCGGCGAAGCGCCGCCGGTCTTTGCCCAGTCCAGCAACAGCGAGCTGGTGTACGTGGCGTGGGAACCGCCCGCGCCGCAAAGCGTCGCGATGGTTGTCCCGCAGCATAGCGCGATCCACACGATTGCCGACTTGCGCGGCACGCGTATTGCGCTGAACAAAGGGTCAAACGTGCACTGGCTGCTGTTGCAGATTCTGGAGGAGGCGGGGCTGAGCTTGAATGACGTCAGGATTGTCTACACCCCCCCCAAATACCCGCTGACCGCCAGCGACTATCTGGCGGTGGATGCCTGGATGATGTGGGATCCGCTGTTAAGCGATGCCGAACACACCGGGGAGTTACGGGTGGTGGCCAACGGCGAAGGTCGGGTGCAAAACCATCAGTTCTACCTGTCGCGCCGCGACTACGTGACGCGTCACGGTGATATCATGCAGCGTCTGATGCATGAGCTGACGCAAACCGGGCAGTTTATCGATCGTCGACGGGATGAAGCCGCCGGACTGCTGGCAGCGGAGCTGGGGATTAACGTCGCGTCGCTGTCGATGGCGCTGTCCCGCCGCAGCCATCGCCCGCGGATGATGGATCTCAAAGTGATCCGCGCGCAGCAAACAATTGCCGACCGTTTTTATGCGCTGGGCCTGATCGGCAAGCCGGTTTCGGTCCGTGAAGCGGTCTGGTACGGCGAAGCCACCAACAGCGAACCGGGCCTGCTGCTGCACGCCGATTAAGCCTCTTTGCGGCGCATCTTCCCGAATCCCCCCGTGCCGATAGCCTCTCCGCCACGGCAATGATACCCTTAAGGTTCTGTGAATAAGGGCCTGTTGCGACAGGCTCTCCAGGAGGTATCTGTGGCCGTTCATCTGTTAATTGTCGACGCACTCAATCTGATCCGCCGCATCCATGCGGTCCAGGGCTCCCCCTGCATTGACACCTGCCTGCACGCACTGGATCAGCTCATCGTTCATAGCCAACCAACCCATGCCGTAGCGGTTTTTGATGACGAAAATCGCACACACGGCTGGCGACATCAGCGCCTGCCGGAATACAAAGCCGGACGAGCGCCGATGCCAGAAACCCTCGAAGCCGAAATGCCCGCCCTGCGCGCGGCCTTTGAGCAGCGCGGGATCCGCTGCTGGGCCTTAGCGGGCAGCGAAGCGGACGATCTCGCCGCCACGCTGGCGATCAAAGTCACCCATGCCGGGCATCAGGCGACGATCGTCTCTACCGATAAAGGCTATTGCCAGCTGCTGTCGCCGACGATTCTGATCCGCGACTACTTTCAGAAACGCTGGCTGGATGCCCCTTTTATCGCCAAAGAATTCGGCGTTACGCCAGAGCAACTGCCTGATTACTGGGGGCTGGCGGGGATCAGCAGCTCAAAAATCCCGGGAGTCGCAGGAATCGGACCGAAGAGCGCAGCGCAGTTATTAACGGAGTATCAGGATCTGGAAGGCATCTATGCTCAGCTGGCGAAGGTGCCTGAAAAATGGCGCAAAAAACTGGAAGAGCATAAAGAGATGGCCTTTACCTGCCGCGAGATAGCCCGCCTGCAGACCGATTTACAGCTCGACGGCAATTTACAGCAGCTGCGGCTGACTCCTCAAGCGTAAACAAACAGGGCGCGGCCATCCGCGTGATGAAGCCTGCAATCATATGGGCCAAGGCATCCACGCCGGTCGCGCTATTTAACGCCGGCGGCATGCCGTCGATCATGTCGGCATCGATAAAGGCCACCGGAGGAATATCATGTGGGTCGGCGATAGCCCTTCCAGAACACCCCGCCGATTTGCCAGCAGATGAGCAAATGCACGCTGCAATCGTTACAGCCGATCGACAAAGTGAGTTTAATCATTCGGGGAAGGCCAGTACTGGCCATCGGGATGATGCGACACACGCTCTTTCGCCCCCGCAGATAGCGGCAGAATAACCGGCGAGGAAAGACACAGAAGAGAGCCCGGATAACGATGCGGTTATCCGGGAAGCGACACCTTTTAGCGTTCGTCGCGACGGCCGCCAACGGCCGCCCACAGGCGACGGACGTGAACGGTCACCTCTTCACGATCGTGATACAGCTGACGCGCCTGGATCTGGGCATTAACCCCGTATTCATCCAGCTGTTCCTGAATATAGGCGAGGTTACGCGACAGCTCTTCATAGCGCTTTTTCATCGGCAGCTTAAGGTTAAAGATGGTTTCCCGGCACCAGCCGTTCACCAGCCACTGTGCCATCAGCGCCGCCACTTTTGCCGGTTTCTCCACCATATCGCACACCATCCACGAGATGTTGTTGCGCGTTGGGCGATACTTGAAACCATCTTCACGCAGCCAGGTCACCTGCCCGGTATCCATCAGACTCTGCGCCATCGGACCGTTATCCACGGAAGAGACCCACATGTTGCGTTTCACCAGTTGATAGGTCCAGCCGCCGGGGCAAGCCCCCAGATCCACCGCATACATCCCGTTGCCCAGACGCTCGTCCCACTCATCTTGCGGGATAAAGACGTGAAACGCCTCCTCCAGCTTCAGCGTAGAACGGCTCGGCGCATCAGACGGGAACTTCAGACGCGGGATACCCATATAGAACGGCGAGTTGTTGGTGGTGTACGAGTAACCGGTATAGCAGCAGCCGGGGGCAATAAAGAACACATGCACCACCGGGCGCTTCGGCGTTTCATAGTTGGTGAGCACGCCCGCTTCACGCAGCGCAGCGCGCAGCGGAACCGTCAATTTACGGCAGAACTTCATCAGCTCTTTGCTTTCATTGGTATCGGCCACTTCCACCCGCAGATCGCCACCCTTCTCGACCACGCCCTGTAGCATCCCGACAATCGGCGTGATGCGATCTTCCGGCGGCAGGTCACGCAACAGTTCGCCGGCCACAAACATCTGACGGGCGAAAACCAGTGAGCTGAACGGCAGTTCACGCACCAGTTTGTCACCATCTTCCATCTGATAGCATTCAAAAATGACATACCCAGAGTCTTCTTTCACTCGGGCAAAACCAAACACCTCAAGGCGGGAGGCCTTATCAGTAATTTCTGCTGCGCACTCCTTCTCAAACCCGGGGCGACAATAGAGGACAACCTTATTCATGAACAACGCCCTTACGTTTCAGACGAATTGCACCAATTAACATTAAAACCCAACCGGCGAGGAAGCTCACGCCTCCTACCGGCGTCACGAACACCCACAGGCGTAAATGCGACAGCGCCAGGCAATAGAGACTGCCGCTGAACAAAACGGTACCGAGCGCCATAAAGACGCTGCTCCAGTAGAACCAGATACTGATACGGCGCTGCATCGCCACCGCCAGACCAAAAATGGCCAGGGTGTGGAAGGCCTGGTACTCAAGCCCGGTATGAATCCAGGCCATTTCCGCTGCGCCTAACGTCCGGCTTAATACGTGCGCACCAAAGGCGCCCAGAGCAACAAAGATAAAACCGCTTATCGCGGCGAATATCAGCATAAATCGGCTGGTCATGTTTTACCCTACAATCATTTATTGTTCGTAACGAAAACGAAATTTTTCTTGTTCGCTCGCCGCTTTTGCCAGTATCCATTGTCGGAAAGCGGCTATTTTACCCAGTTCAGCCTGACTGTCATGACAAACGAGATAAAACGCATTCTTACTGACCAGAACATCATTAAACGGGCAGACCAACCGGCCGGCCTCGATTTCGGACTGGGACATCACATTATTGGCCAGCGCGACCCCTTGCCCGTGAATAGCCGCCTGCAGCACCATCGCGCTGTGGCTGAAAATAGGCCCCTGCTGCACATTAATGTGGCTTAGACCAAGCTGACGGGTATAAGTTTGCCAGTCTCGGCGGGAAGCGTCGTGCAACAGTGTATGTTGCGCCAGATCCGCAGGTGTTTTCAACGCCTTGCCACCGGTCAGCAGCGCCGGCGAGCAGACGGGCAGCAGATATTCGGCGTACAATTTCTCGACACGCAGACCCGGCCAGTTGCCGCGACCGTAAAAAATCGCCACGTCGACGTCATCCGCCAGTTTGTCTTCCTGACGGTCCACGGCCTGGATTCTGACATCAATCCCCGGATAAGCTGAGTTAAAGCTTGAGAGTCGCGGCACCAGCCACTGGATCGCAAAACTGGGCAGTAAACTCACCGTTAAGGCCCCTTTCGCGCTTCGGGCCTGCAGTTTACGCGTAGCCTCGGTCAGTTGCGAAAAAATCTCTTTAATATCCTGAAAATAGCTCTGGCCTTCTTCCGTCAGCAGCAACGATCGATTGCGGCGGCGAAACAGCTTCAGCCCTAGAAAATCTTCTAGTGACTTGATTTGATGACTTACTGCGGCCTGCGTCACAAAAAGCTCATCTGCTGCGCGAGTGAAGCTTAGATGACGTGCGGCTGCATCAAAAACACGTAATGCATTCAGGGGTGGTAATCGCTTTGACATGGTTATTCTGGCTTAGATGTTAAGGCATTTTAACAAACAGGAAACAACAGTTAACCTATTAGTTTTTTTTATCTGAGCCATTATAATTTGTCCGTTGAGGTTCTACCAGCAAATACCTATAGTGGCGGCACTTCCTGAGCCGGAACGAAGAGCTTTTTTTGGAATGCGTGTTCCAACAAGCTTTTGGCTTACGGTTGTGATGTTGTGTTGTTGTGTTTGCAATTGGTCTGTGTTTGCAGACCATGGTAGTTAAGCTACCCTTTTCACTTCCTGTACATTTACCCTGTCTGTCCATAGTGATTTAATGTAGCACCGCAACAAGCGGTGCTTTTTTTTGCCTGTCTGCTGCCGCACTGCCGGAATCTCCTCCTCTCTTCCTTTCGCCAGCCTTGCCCTGATGACTAAATTGCGCGACGATCGACGTATTGCAACGAGGAACTCCATGAACGCATTCAACCCTGCTCACTTTCGCGCCCAGTTTCCTGCGCTGGCCGATGCCGGCGTTTACCTTGATAGCGCAGCGACGGCGCTGAAGCCGCTCGCCACGATCGATGCCAGCGACCAGTTTTACCGCCTCAGCGCGGGCAACGTTCACCGTAGTCAGTTTGCCGCCGCACAGCGCCTGACTGAACGCTATGAAAATGCCCGTGAGCGTGTGGCGGCGCTACTGAACGCCCCGTCCGCTAAAGATATCGTCTGGACACGCGGCACCACTGAAGCTATCAATATGGTGGCGCAGAGCTACCTTCGCCCGCGCCTGCGGCCCGGCGATGAAATCATCGTCAGCGAAGCGGAGCATCATGCCAATCTGGTTCCCTGGCTGATGGTCGCAGAGCAAACCGGTGCCCGGATCGTGAAGCTCCCCATCGGTGCCGATCGCCTGCCCGACGTCGCCCTCCTGCCTTCTCTTATTACACCGCGCAGTCGGCTGCTGGCCATCGGCCAGATGTCCAACGTAACCGGCGGCGGCCCGGACCTGGCGACGGCAATCCGCCATGCGCATGACGCCGGTATGGTGGTGATGGTTGACGGCGCCCAGGGCGCGGTTCATTTTCCCGCCGACGTTCAGCGGCTGGATATCGATTTTTATGCGTTTTCTGGCCATAAGCTGTACGGACCAACGGGAATTGGCGCGCTGTACGGCAAAACCGCGCTGCTGGATGCCATGTCGCCCTGGCTCGGCGGCGGCAAAATGATTACCGAGGTCACCTTCGCCGGATTTGCCACTCAGCCGGTTCCCTATCGCCTGGAGGCCGGGACGCCAAATATTGCCGGCGTAATTGGCCTGAGTGCGGCGCTGGAGTGGCTGGAAGAGACCGATATCGTCCAGGCTGAAAGCTGGAGCCGCAGCCTGGCGACGCTGGCGGAAGATGAGCTGGCGAAGCGGCCAGGCTTTCGTTCCTTCCGCTGCCAGGAGGCCAGCCTGCTGGCGTTTGACTTCGCCGGAGTACACCACAGTGATATGGTGACCCTGCTGGCGGAGTCGGGTATTGCGCTGCGTGCCGGACAGCACTGCGCCCAACCGCTGCTAGCGGCACTGGGCGTCAGCGGTACCTTACGCGCCTCGTTTGCGCCCTATAATACGCAGGATGATGTTTACGCGCTGGTTCATGCCGTTGACCGCGCTCTGGAAATACTGGTGGATTAATGACGACTTCTCACCCTTTTGCTACCAGCATCACCGAAGAGACCTTACGCCAGACGTTTATCCCTCTCAGCCAGTGGGAAGACAAATACCGTCAGCTGATTTTGTTGGGTAAGCGGCTGCCTGCGCTGCCGGATGACCTGAAAGAACAGGCGAAGGAGATTGCCGGATGTGAAAACCGCGTCTGGCTGGGCTATACCGTTGATGCTGAGGGGAAGCTGCACTTCTTCGGCGATAGCGAAGGCCGGATTGTGCGCGGTATGCTGGCGGTGCTATTGACTGCCGTTGAAGGAAAAAGCGCCGTCGAGCTGCTGGCTCAGGAGCCGCTGACGCTGTTTGATGAGCTGGGGCTGCGCGGTCAGCTGAGTGCCTCGCGCAGTCAGGGGCTGAGTGCACTGCGCGAAGCGGTTCTCGCCGCCGCCCGCGAGGTTTAATGTCTCTTTTAACCTCACCGGTGGCACAGGAACAGCTCCCCGGCGGCGCTACGCTGACCGGGGCTACCGTCAGCACCGTACCGTAGCCCGGGCAAAGGATTTATCCCGCCGCCCGGGGGAATTACCCGGCTGAGACCGCTTCACGCTCCGCCTTCGCCAGCATTTTCTTCAACGCATGGGACACAGCGGCAAAACCGAAGGTCGCGGTGACCATCGTCGCTGCGCCAAATCCGGAGGCGCAATCCATCCGTTTCGGGCCATCAGCGGTGCTCTTCATGGCGCATACGCTGCCGTCAGCCTGCGGATAGACCAGCGCTTCGGTCGAGAAGACGCAATCCACTCCCAGCTTACCTTTGCTGTTCTTCACCACCCCGAACTGACTTTTCAACCGCTCGCGCAGCTTTGCCGCCAGCGGGTCCTGGATGGTTTTCGCCAGATCGGCTACCTGAATCTGCGTCGGGTCGATTTGCCCGCCCGCGCCACCGGTGGTGACCAGCGGCACCTTATACCGGCGACAATACGCGATTAACGCCGCTTTGGGACGTACGCTGTCAATCGCATCAATCACATAACTGAAGCCAACACCAAGATACTCAGCAACGTTTTCCGGCGTGACAAAATCGTCCACGACCGTCACCTGACACTCGGGGTTAATCAGGCGAATACGCTCGGCCATCACCTCGGCTTTCGCCAGCCCGACGTTCCCGCCCAGGGCATGAACCTGTCGGTTGGTGTTAGTGACGCAGACATCATCCATATCAATCAAGGTAATCGCGCCAATCCCGGTTCTTGCCAGCGCTTCCGCCGCCCAGGAGCCCACGCCGCCGATGCCGACCACGCAAACATGCGCGTCGGCAAAACATTGCAGCGCTTTTTCACCATATAAACGCGCCGTGCCGCCAAAGCGTTGACGCCAGGCATCGCTGATTACAACAGACATAAGACCTCAGAATGCATCAGGGCCTGCCAGCGCAAGCCCCGTCGTGCGAATAAAAAATTAATGCAACCGCCAGGCAACTCCGGAGGCGGCGCGTTGCGCCGATCCGGGCGACAAAATATCAGACGGTAGCGCGTTAACCGCCAAAGACATTGCCAGCACCCGGGGCATTTTTCAGCACCCAGACGCGACCATAGTGGTTGTACCAACCGGCCCGGTGGCCGGCATCTGCTCCGATACCCTGGTAGATATCGAAGTGCTGGCCTTTAATCGCCCCGCCAACATCCAGCGCGACCATCAGACGCAGCTCGTACTTGCCGTTAAACTTACCGCTATTATCCAGCAGAGGCACTTCCGCCAGCAAGGTCGTTCCCGGCGGAATAATGCTGCGGTCGGAAGCCACCGAGGCGCGGCCAATCAGTGGCACCGCGCTGGCCCCTTTTACCGGGGCAAAAGACTGCGGTTTAAAGAAGACGAACGACGGGTTCTGTTCAAGCAGTTCGCGAACTTCGGCTTCACTGTGCTTCTCGCCCCATTCACGGATCGCCTGCATCGACATATCTTCTTTCTTCACTTCACCGCGATCGATCAGGACTTTACCAATGCTGCGATATGACCAGCCATTTTTCCCGGCATAGCTAAAGAAGTTCAGCGGCGAGCCGTCACCAAAATCAATATAGCCGCTGCCCTGCACGTCCATGATAAAGTTGTCCATCAGCGAATTGCTGTAGGCCAGAATATAGTTGTCGCTCAGGGCGCCGGCGTAAATGCTGGCGCGGGACGGCAGCTTACCGCGCTTCGGCGGCATGCGATAAATCGGGTACTGGAATTCACCCTGACGAGTATGGCGCGCCTGCACCACCGGGGTGTAGTAACCGGTAAACTGAACGTTACCGTAGCTATCGGCGCCCTGCATCTGCCAGGCATCAATGCCGAACTGGCTCAGGGTGCGGGTATCGCCACCGGCGCGCAGCCACTCCTGCAGCGCGTTATAGATGTTGCTCTGGCTATTATAAAGGCGCGGTGACGCGCTGCGGATCTGACGGACCTGCTCAGAGAAGTCCCCGGCGTTAATTGGCGAACCGACCGCATCAGGCTGGTTAACCAAAGAGAACGGCTGGGTCAGCTTCCCTTCATTATACTGCTGGCCGCGATCGGTCGGTTTTGAGGAACAGGCGGCGAGCATCGCCAGCATTGCTCCTGTCGCTATATACTTTGCCCAACATCCTTTCATGGTATCTCTTCTTTATGCTGCTTAGCCGCGGTTCGTGATGAGGGAAGATAACAAACCCCCAGGGCTATTGAAATGCGCGAAAGCACCACAAATACAACTCTGCTCAAAAAATAAGCCGAAAGTGGTTCTTTATACACCATTTATTACAAATTTGATGATTTTACTGAAAAAGGGTTGCATCAAAACGCGAGCGGAGTATAGTGCGCTTCCACGGACGCGGGGTGGAGCAGCCTGGTAGCTCGTCGGGCTCATAACCCGAAGGTCGTCGGTTCAAATCCGGCCCCCGCAACCAATTAAAATCAGATAGCAGTAAGCTTTACTCGATGGAAGAGTAAAGACGGACGCGGGGTGGAGCAGCCTGGTAGCTCGTCGGGCTCATAACCCGAAGGTCGTCGGTTCAAATCCGGCCCCCGCAACCAATTTAAAATCTGATGCACAATTTACTCAATGAAGAGTAAAACGGACGCGGGGTGGAGCAGCCTGGTAGCTCGTCGGGCTCATAACCCGAAGGTCGTCGGTTCAAATCCGGCCCCCGCAACCAACACAATGAACACCCTGACGGGTGTTTTTTTGTTTCTGCGTCCCGGTCACGGCAGCGCAATGCCCCAACCTCTCACAGACAGAATCCCCCGGCGTCAATCAGACGCGCTTTCTACCTGTCTGCGTCAATGCTCGTCTTTTCTTGCCGATGATGCCAGACGCGCCATCGCCGCTCTGACGAAGCGGACATGGCGCGCGAAGACGAATAGCCCCGGCGTAACTTATCGTGAAATCAGACTCACAGCAGGGCCAGCAGGAAAACCAGTTCGCCCAGCTCAATCGCCGCCCCCAGCGTGTCACCGGTTTGCCCGCCCAGCGTACGTTTCAGCAGTTGTCCGAGGATAAAAATAGCCGCCATGGTGATCCCCAACGCCACCACGCCATGCATGCCGGGCAACAGCATGGCGGTAAGAATGGCCGCTAAGCCCAGCGTCACGCAAGTTTGCCGCCCGCTGACCTTGCCGATAAAGACGTTACCCAGCCCTTCTTCGCGGGCGTAGCGATGGCGATACATCAGCAGCACGGAGACGCCACGCCCGGCGGCACAGGCGGCCGCCAGCGCGGCCAGCACTGGCGTTCCACGCAGTGCCAGTTCACTGACAACCAGCACTTTTGCCAGCAAAACAAAAATGAGCGCCAGCCCACCGTGGGTTCCCAGCCGACTGTCACGCATAATCTCCAGCATCCGTTCCCGACGACGGGCGGAAAAGACACCGTCGCAGGTATCGGCGAGGCCATCGAGGTGAAACCCACCGGTCAGCAACGCCAGCGCTAAAATGCAAAACAGGGCCGCAAGCGGCAGACCACACCAGGATTGAACGGCAAAAAACACCAGGCCACTTAACCCTCCTAACAGCGCCCCGACCAGCGGAAATGTGACGATCCCCCGAACATACCGATCGATCTCAAGCCCCCGTGACCAGCGATCCGGCACCGGTAATCGGCTGAGAAAAGAGAGCGTGGCCCAGAATAATTTGATCATTTAATTTTGACTCCAATACCTGATACCACCAGCCAGACCTCATCCGCTGCCGCAGCCAGGCGCTGGTTAACCCGCCCGGCAATATCACGAAAATGCCGTGCAAGGCGGTTTTCCGGGACAATCCCCATCCCCACCTCATTGGTGACCAGCACCACTTTTGCCGGGCAGCGCTGGCACGCCGCGATCAGCGAGTGAATCTCCTCGTCAATCACCCGCTCCATTGCCGCATAATC
Organism: Raoultella sp.; assembly: GCF_039594335.1. Classification (NCBI taxonomy): domain Bacteria; kingdom Pseudomonadati; phylum Pseudomonadota; class Gammaproteobacteria; order Enterobacterales; family Enterobacteriaceae; genus Klebsiella; species Raoultella sp. The sequence goes on along the minus strand of NZ_JBCNNS010000016.1, from coordinate 8,083 downwards.
CCAGTCGTCCGGGGAACACTCTCCCCCCTGAGCAAACAGCATGTTGGTCACCATGGTCGTCATACACTCCAGCAGCACGGCTTCGTGCGGGTCGTTATACGGCGTAATGACCTCATCGAGATGATGCCAGCGTTCGACGGTACGCCAGTGCGCCGGGCGGCCATCGCAATGATGCTGGATCCGCTGCGCCATTTCGTCATCAACGATCTGCGAGGTGGCAAGATACAAAACCTGCGCTGAATCGGCGATCAGCGCCTCCGCGTGGCGACTTTTCCCGCTACGGGCACCGCCGGTAACCAGAATCAGCATGATGGCTCCTGATGCTGCTGCATGATGTGGTAAATCTTTTCAATATCAATATGCTGGCGCATGGCAGCCGCCAGGATATCAAACTGCTGCGCTTTGTATTGCGCATAGTGAAGCGTACGATCCAGCGCTTCCAGCCCTTTGCGCCGACGCAGGCCGTTGACCAGCGCGCGGGTGAAATCATCGCTGTCGAACAGGCCGTGCAGGTAAGTCCCGAATACGAGTCCGTCATCCGTCATTGCTCCGTCCGCCACCTGATCGCCATGTTTCTCCAGTTGCATAACCGGACGACAGCGCCCGTTAAGGGTCGTTTCCCCCATATGAATTTCGTAACCCCGCACCCGCAGGGCAGACGCTCCCGCCAGCCAGTCCGGCAGCGCACTCGCCATTGTCGCTTCGACCCGAGTGGTGGTTTTATGTCGGGCAAACTGCGTCACGGTAGTGAGCAGACCGAGTCCGGGCTGCGTCCCCAGGCCGGATTCCACCTCATCAACAATCGTCTCTCCCAGCATTTGATAGCCGCCGCAGATCCCCAGCACCGGGATCCCCTGCTGATGCGCCTGCAAGACGCCCGCCGCCATCCCGCTGTCGCGCAGCCACAGCAGATCGCCCAACGTATTTTTACTGCCGGGCAGGATAACCAAATCGGACTGCCCCAGTTCCTGCGGGTGTCGCACGTAGCGCACGCGGACATCCGGCTGCGCCGCCAGCGCGTTGAAATCGGTGAAGTTTGAGGTATGGGGAAGCTGGACAACCGCGATGTCGATCTCACGCTGCGCGGTACGCAGATACTTCCCTTTCTGCAGCGCTACACTATCTTCATCCTCAAGGTCGACCTCCAGCCACGGCAGTACTCCCAGCACGGGGACGTCGGTTAAGGCTTCGATCTGTTCAATTCCGGAAGAGAGCAGCGCGATGTCGCCGCGGAATTTATTGATAATGACCCCTTTCACCCGCGCGCGCTCCTGCTCCTCAAGCAGCGCCAACGTCCCGTAGATCGCGGCGAAGACGCCCCCTCTGTCGATATCGGCAACAAGGATCACCGGGCACTGCGCCATCTCTGCCATCCCCATATTGACGATATCGCGATCGCGCAGGTTGATCTCCGCCGGACTACCGGCCCCTTCCAGCACCAGCACGTCGTACTCCTGTGCCAGGCTACGATAGACTGTGAGAATCTGTTCGCGCAGGCGCGGTTTATACTCGTGGTAGCTCACCGCATCCATATCGGTCGCCACTTTGCCCATCAGCACCACCTGGGCTTTAAGGTCGCTGGTGGGTTTCAGCAAGACAGGATTCATCCGCACATCGGGTTCGATACCGGCGGCTTCGGCCTGAAAGATCTGCGCCCGCCCCATCTCTTTACCGTCCGCCGTGATCCCCGAATTCAGCGCCATATTCTGCGATTTAAACGGCGCCGTACGCCAGCCATCCTGATAAAAAATGCGGCATAAACCGGCTACCAGCACGCTTTTACCGACATCGGACGCCGTCCCCTGCAACATGATTGCCTGCGTCATGAGCCCTCCTCGCACGCGTTTTCTCGCATTGTTTTCCCATCCTGCTTGTTGTGTGCTGCCACTGCCAGGCGCCGGAAGGCGATCCTGATTGCGCCCTCAGGCCATCCCTGTCCAGAGATACCGCGCGACCATAAATATCACCAGCGCCAGCGTCGAGGCGACCCACATCAGGCGAAGGGCGCGGGGAATATCCTCGACCGAAATATCGCGTACGGCGTCGCCAATCCAGGGTTTGTCCACCCGCTGGCCAAAATAGTCATTCGGGCCGCCGAGTCGGATCCCTAACGCGCCGGCGACGCTGGCTTCCGACCACGCGCAGTTGGGGCTGCTGTGTTGATAGCGATCGCGCCAGCCAATACGCAGGGCGCCCGCGCCGTCGTAGCGACATAACAACGCCGCAAGGCTAAACAGCAGCCAGCTCAAACGCGCGGGAATACAGTTCGCCGCATCGTCAAGGCGGGCGCTGACCATACCAATGGCGCGATATTTTTCATGTTTATACCCCACCATGGAGTCAAGAGTGTTAACCGCTTTATAGGCCATCGCCAGCGGCGCGCCGCCCAGCAACAGGAAGAACAGCGGCGCAATAATGCCATCGACGGTGTTTTCTGCAACCGTCTCCACCACCGCGCGATTTATCTGTTCAGGCTGCAGCCGTGCGGTTTCGCGCCCGACAATCCAGGAGAGCTTTTCCCGGCTTAGCGCCACATCGCCCGCGCGTAGCGGGCGTTCAACTTCCCGGGCGGAATCCGTAAGGCAGCGTCCGGCCAGAACCGTAAAGATCATCCACACTTCAACACCCCAACCCAGCCAGGGATGGAGACTTGTCGCCAGTGTCAGTAGACTCCAGGACAGGAGCCAGCTCAGGCCAACCACCGTCAGCCACATCAGAGCGCCGCCGACGCGCAACGCGCGATCGCTGTGGCAATACCGGCGCACAATACGTTGAGTCAAGGTGATGAGAGTGCCTATCCAGCGCACCGGATGCGGCCAGCGCGGCGGGTCGCCGATGATGACATCGAGAATCCAGGCCACGCACCAGGCAAGTAACGTCATCGCCCGGGCCTCGTTGCCGCCCGCCTACGAGCACAAATAGATGAATGGAGTCGTACCGCCATACCCTGTTCCTGTTCAGGGTGGTCGGGGTGGCAAGGTGCGTCTGACGCCGTCGTACGACGGCACGCATCTGAGCAACCCACTTCCCACCGAAGTTGTTGGTAATGACCGACAGGCAGGTTTTGTGGCTTAGCATCTTCCTCACCCGCCCTTCCCGAATTCATGGCCGGTGGTATTGACGGGGTTGTCAGCATCACAGCTGCGGGGCTGCGAAGGCGTGCTCACCCCCTCCCTGGGCCTGTTGGTTATCCTGCGGCCTATTATGCCATACGGAGGAGCCGGTCGCTTGCAGTCAGACGGCAGCGGCGAGGATGGTGCTGAGCGCCGTAAGCAGCAGTTGATTCTCCTCGGGGCTGCGAATTGCCACGCGGTAATAGCCGTTTTCAAGTCCCGGATAGTTAGCGCAGTTGCGGATCAGGATATGCTGCTGCAGCAACGCCTGCTGCAGATCGAGCCCCGGGAAATGGCAACGTAAAAAAAGATAATTCGCCCGCCCTGGATATACAGTCAGGCCGGGAAGCTGGCGGAGGGCCTGATAAAAGCGGCTTCCCTCCTGCGCCAGCCATCGCCAGGTGGCCTGCTGATAGGCGTCATCCTTGAGCGCCCTTTCCCCCGCCAGAGCGGCAAACGCATTGATCGACCACGGCATTTGTTTCTCGCGCAGTCGGGCCACCACCCGTTCATCGCTGTTAACCAGATAGCCCAGACGCAGGCCGGGAATAGCGTAAAATTTGGTGAGCGAACGGAGCACCCAGATATGCGGATTGTGCTGCAGAAAGGGGATAAATCCCGGCTGGTCGGGAATAAAATCGATAAACGCTTCGTCCAGAATGAGTGTGATGCCGGCGTCCCGACAGCGGGTGGCAATCGCGTCAAGCAGCGGGCGTTCCGGTAACAGGCCGGTCGGATTATTGGGCGTACAGAGGAATAAACAGTCCAGCTCTGGCGTCAGCGCCTCGAGAATCGCGTCGGTTAGCTGCCAGCCATCTTCTTCCCGCAGCGCGAACTCGAGGATAGTGCAATCTACTGTCTGCAGCGCACGGCGATATTCCGCAAAACCGGGTTTCACCACCATCGCCGTGCGCGGCTTCAGCCCGTGAACGAGCGTAAAAATGGATTCGGTTTCGCCATTGCCTGCCAAGATCCACGGTGCGGGAATACGGTGATGTTCCGCCAGTGCAAGGTGCAGCTGCTGGTATTCAACGTCAGGGTAGCGCTCCGCCTGGGCAAGATTCTCGATCAGCGCGCGTCTGACGCTTTCCGGCATGCCAAGAGGATTAATATTGGCACTGAAATCCCGCAGCTGTTCCGCCGCGATGCCCAGCAGCGCAGCGGCTTCCCGGGTATTACCGCCGTGCGCGCTTTTCAGTAACGCCATTTCCCGCTCCCGCGTTATCCGCGCCTTGCCAGCGTGGCGCCATCGGCGAAGTAGGCTTTAATTCCTGCCAGAATCGACTCCGCCACCTGCTGCTGGAAGGTCGCCGTTTTCAGCTTCCGTTCTTCTTCGACGTTACTGATAAACGCCGTTTCCACCAGGATCGACGGAATATCCGGCGCTTTCAGCACCGCAAAGCCCGCCTGCTCCACCTGATTTTTATGCAGATTATTGATTCTGCCCATTTTTTGCAGCACCGCTTTACCAAACTTCAGGCTATCGGCGATGGTCAGCGACTGCACCATATCGAACATCGTATGGTCGACATAGCGATCGCCGCTCTTGCTGACGCCCCCGATCAGGTCAGAAGCGTTCTGGGTCTGCGCGAGGAATTTCGCGGCGGTACTGGTGGCGCCTTTGGTCGACAGGGCAAAGACCGATGAACCTCGCGGCTGTCGGCTGGTAAAGGCATCGGCGTGAATCGACACGAACAGATCGGCGCGCTGCTTTTGCGCCTTGGCCACGCGAACCTTCAGCGGAATGAAGACATCCTCATTGCGGGTCATATAGGCCCGCATGTTGCCCTCTTTTTCGATCAGCGCCCGTAGCCGGCGAGCAATCTGCAGCACCACATCTTTCTCACGGGTATGGTATTTGCCGATCGCGCCGGAGTCTTCACCGCCGTGGCCCGGATCGAGCATGATCACGATAGGCCGGTCGCGCCCGGCTTTACCCGGCTTCGGCCCGCTTTCTGCCGGAGGAACCTGACGTTCGAGATCGCCCTTGTTGTAATCTTCCAGTAACGCCAGCAGCGGATCCTGAACATCCGTGGCGGTCGAAGGATAGAGATCCATCACCAGACGTTCTTTAAAGCCGGCTACCGGCGCCAGAGCAAAGAGCTGCGGTTTGATGTTCTGCTTGAGTTCAAAGACCATGCGCACGGTTTGCGGATCAAACTGGCCGACGCGCGCGGACTTAATATAAGGGTCATCATCGCGAATACTCGCCCCCATGCCTTTTAGCACGGAATTAAGATTGACGCCTTCGAGATCCACCACCAGCCGTTCCGGATTGCTCAACGCAAACTGCCGATATTTCAGCACATGACTGGATTCTACCGTAACGCGCGTATAAGTTGACGACGGCCAGACGCGCACGGCGACGACCTGCGCGGCGGCCGCGAAACCCAGCGGGCTGACGCTCATTAACCACATTGCGCCCGCCCCTTGTAAAAAACGACGACGGCTTAATCCTGACTTGTATCCCGGCATGCCACTCCCAAGCAATAAAACGTATTCGTACTCAAAACAGACAGATTGACCGGAAACTTTAACGAAAGCTGCATAACCTGTCATCAATAAAAGGGTAAACAATCTTAGGCAGCACGCATTTGATCACAGATTTTTATCAGTTTCGTCGCAAATTTAGACTTGCGTTTAGCCACAAAACAGAATAAAAATACACTAATTACGAATAATCATGCATTGAGGGTTGAGTCATGGTGAAGGAGCGTCGCACCGAACTGGTAGAAGGATTCCGCCATTCTGTCCCCTATATTAACGCTCATCGGGGAAAAACGTTTGTCATCATGCTCGGCGGCGAAGCAATCGAGCATGAGAATTTCTCCAGTATTGTCAATGACATTGGCCTTTTACATAGCCTGGGCATCCGTCTGGTGGTGGTCTATGGCGCACGCCCACAGATTGACACCAATCTGGCAGAGCATCACCACGAGCCGGTCTACCATAAACAGACCCGCGTCACCGATGCCAAAACCCTCGAGCTGGTAAAGCAGGCTGCGGGCATGCTGCAGCTGGAAATTACCGCGCGTCTGTCAATGAGCCTGAATAACACCCCGCTGCAGGGCGCCCATATCAACGTGGTCAGCGGCAACTTTATAATCGCTCAGCCGCTGGGCGTCGACGATGGCGTGGATTATTGCCATAGCGGGCGCATCCGTCGTATTGATGAAGACGCGATTCATCGCCAGCTGGATAATGGCGCTATCGTGCTGATGGGTCCGGTTGCCGTTTCCGTCACTGGCGAAAGCTTCAATCTGACCTCAGAAGAGATTGCCACCCAGTTGGCCGTTAAGCTGAAAGCGGAAAAAATGATCGGTTTCTGCTCTTCGCAGGGGGTTTACAACCAGGATGGGGTGATTGTTTCCGAACTGTTCCCCAACGAAGCTCAGGCACGCGTGGAAGAGCTGGAGGCGGAAGAGGATTACAACTCCGGTACGGTGCGTTTTCTGCGCGGAGCCGTGAAGGCTTGTCGCAGCGGCGTGCGTCGTTGCCACCTGATCAGCTATCAGGAAGACGGGGCGCTGCTGCAGGAGCTGTTCTCGCGCGACGGTATCGGCACCCAGATCGTCATGGAAAGCGCCGAGCAGATTCGCCGCGCCACCATTAACGATATTGGCGGTATTCTTGAGCTGATTAGCCCGCTGGAGCAACAGGGCATTTTGGTGCGCCGCTCCCGCGAACAGCTGGAGATGGAAATCGATAAATTCACGATCATTCAGCGTGATAACACCACAATTGCCTGCGCCGCACTCTATCCGTTCCCGGAAGAGAAAATCGGCGAAATGGCCTGCGTCGCGGTGCATCCGGACTACCGCAGTTCATCACGCGGTGAAGTGCTGCTGAACCGCATTGCCACTCAGGCGAAGCAGATGGGATTGCGTAAATTGTTTGTCCTTACCACCCGCAGTATTCACTGGTTCCAGGAGCGCGGCTTTACGCCGGTCGATATCGATCTGCTGCCGGAAAGTAAGAAAGAGATGTACAACTACCAGCGCCGTTCCAAAGTCTTGATGGCCGACCTCGGCTGATGTCACCGCCCCGGATAGCGGCGTAAACGCCTTATCCGGGCTACCTCTCGCCCAAATCCCGTGGCCAGTACATCTCCCATGTAGCCAGCTAAGCGCAGCGCCAACCTGGAGAAACGCTGACGATTGAGCCGGCATTCCCCGGCTTGCGGCGGAAGGTTGAGGTTACACGCGGCTGGCAAAGATGTCCGCCAGCCCGCTGCGCCGCTCGGTACGGGCGACGATGGACTGAGTTAGCACCTGCTCATCGGCATAAATCGAAAGCCGCTGTTTTGCCCGCGTGATCGCGGTATAGACCAGCTCGCGGGTGACCAGCGGGACGATTTTGGCGGGCAGAATCAACGCCGCATGGTCAAACTCCGACCCCTGAGATTTATGCACCGTCATCGCCCACGCTGTGTCGTGCTCCGGCAAACGACTTGGCTGCACCGACTTAATGCTGCCATCCGGCATCGGGAACCAGACGCGCAGCCCCTCTCCTCGCTCCAGCGCAATACCGATATCGCCATTAAACAGCCCCAGCGCGCTGTCGTTGCGCGAAATCATCACCGGACGCCCTTCATACCAGCGTGAATGCCTCGGCAGCGTTATCGCCCGCCGCCGGTTAAGCATCTGCTCCAGCTGTTCATTCACCCCGCTGACGCCGTAAGGGCCGTCACGCAGGGCACACAGCAACTGGAATTCGCCAAAGGCGGCAATCAGCGCCTCCGGCTCGGCCCGCTCGCGCAACAGTTGTAAATAGCGACCATATCCCGTCTGCGACTGCATTAACATGGTTTCATATTCTTCAGTCGTACTCAGCGGGTGCAGCACAATATCCTCGAAGGCCTGGCGTAACGTCGCTCTGACGCCGTGGCGATCGCCGTTGTTCACGGCGCGGGCCAGGCTACCGATGCCGGAATGACTACCGAAACGATAGCTTTTCTGTAGCAGGCACAG
>NZ_JBCNNS010000159.1:0-8194 GCF_039594335.1 Raoultella sp. | reverse complement strand
AGCGCCGGACCTGAAAACCCGGCCGGGCAGCGCGACGCCGGGTATCACCCTGATGTCGCGCTGCTGTGGTCTTAACCGAACGCACTCACCGCCGTTCGGCTTATTTCACCGCTTTTCCCTTCAGCAGCTTCCGCACCCATAATCGATTCGGATTCAGCGCCGCCAGGGTCTCTCTGTCCAGAGGCAGCGGTTCGTGGCTCATTTGTGCTGCCAGTATTTCCGCCGTCAACGGGGAGGAGCATAGCCCGCGCGAACCCAGTGCGCCCAGTACGAACAGATTGCGATAAACCGGGGCCGTCGGCGCCAGCGCTTTGTCTTCGGCCAGCGTCGCGTACTGCGCTAACGTGGCGTCATAATCCGGTACATTTCCCACCATCGGTAAGTGATCGCGGGTGGCGCAACGCACGCCGCAGCGGGCGTCATTTCCACTGGTATCCACGTCCTGCGCCCATGTGGCCTGTGGGAAGCAGTCGATCAGCCGTTGGCGGTTTTGCTGTTGATCATCGGCGCTAAAGGTCGCCTCCGTCTGCCCACGATGGTAGCTGGCGCCGATACAGTGCTGCTGATAACGAGGGTTCTGTGGCGTCAGGTAGCCGTCATAGCACAATACCTGGCGCAGAGCTGACAGCGCTGGTGTGGTCGGAATATGGCTCACCTGTCCACCCACCGGATACACCGGCAGCCGCGCAGTCTGAGGAAAATCAGTCAGATGATGGCCGTTTGCCAGCACGACCACTTCATGGCGCAACTGCTCATTGAGCTGCCAGCTGTCATGGTCAGCCGCCAGCGTTGTGACTTTAACGTTATATCGGGTGCGCAGTCCCCGTGTTGCCGCCAGCGCCAAAAGTTCTGCCGTCAGCTGCTGCGGATAGAGCCAACCCCCGGAGGGATAGGTGATTCCACCACAGCCGGTTTCCACGCCGGCGATCTGCGCGACGGTTTGCGCGTTGACGGCAGCGGCAATCTCTTCCGGCAGGTCGAGGGCCAGCATCTGCGCGATTTTCTGTTCGCTCTTCTGATCCCAGGCAAGCTGGGTGACGCCGCACCACTGATGATCGAACATGACCGGCAGGGCGTCATACAGACGCCGAGCGAAGGTAAATGCCGCCGGAAAGAAGCGGGCCAGCGCCGGATCGTGCTGGCTAAGCAGGGGGTAGATCGCTCCCTGGCGGTTACCGGATGCTCCTTCAGCTGGTGCGTTATCAGCGCAATATAAGGTGACTTGCCAGCCGCGGCGGAGCAGTGCGAGCGCGAGCAGGGCGCTGGCTATACCGCCGCCGATAATCGCCGCATCGCGTTGCTGGCTGCCGGTTCGCGCAAACCAGGGCGTGCGGGCGTGAATATTCAGCGTGCGGGCCATTTCCCCGATCAGCATTTCGCGTTTGCGGCCGAAACCTTTGCGTTTCTGCATGGTAAAACCCGCTTCCTGCAGGCCGCGACGGACAAAACCGGCGGAGGTAAAGGTGGCCAGCGTGCCGCCCTGCCTGGCCAGGCGGGCCATTGCCCTGAACAGCTCCGGCGTCCACATATCCGGATTTTTCGCCGGCGCGAAACCATCAAGAAACCAGGCGTCAACCTGCTGATTCAGCGAGTCATCAAGTTCGAGGGTCAGCGTATTGATATCCCCGAACCACAAATCCAACGTGATGCGTCCGTCGTCCAGCAGTAAGCGATGGCAGCCAGCGATCGCCTGCGGCCACTGCGCCTGCAACTGTTCTGCCCACGGCGCCAGTTCCGGCCAGTGCTGATGAGCCCGTCGCAGATCGGCGGAGGTCAACGGAAATTTTTCAAAACTGATGAAATGTAATCTTTGCAGGGTAGCTTCAGGATTATCACGGCGAAAAACATCAAACGCCTGCCAAAGTGTCAGGAAGTTGAGACCGGTGCCGAACCCGCTCTCGGCGACGACAAACAGCGGGTGTGGGTGGACCGGGAAGCGTGCATTGAGGCAGTTGCCGCCGAGGAAAACGTAGCGTGTTTCTTCCAGACCATTGTCGTTGGAAAAGTACACATCATCGAAATCTCGGGAAACAGGTGTACCCTCAGCGTTGAATTCCAGGTTGGCAGGTTGTATGGCGTTTTGTTTCACGTAAGTTACTCGAATCTCAAGGCGTAGAACGATCTTAACGATGTGTGCCTGGGGGCGCAAATTTATACACAAAATGGCTGATCGGACTTGTTCGGCGTACAAGTGTACGCTATTGTGCGACACGAAACTTAAAATAGTGTGACTTACAGAGGTATTGAATGAAACGTGCAGTGATTACTGGCCTGGGCATCGTTTCCAGCATCGGTAACAACCAGCAGGAAGTCCTGGCATCTCTGCGTGAAGGGCGCTCGGGGATCACTTTCTCTCAAGAATTCAAAGATTCTGGTATGCGCAGCCACGTGTGGGGTAACGTTAAACTGGACACCACCGGTCTTATCGATCGCAAAGTGGTGCGTTTCATGAACGACGCTTCTGTCTATGCTTATCTCTCTATGCAGCAGGCTGTTGCCGACGCCGGACTGAAAGAAGAAGTTTATCAAAACAACCCTCGCGTGGGCCTGATTGCGGGTTCCGGCGGTTCTTCCAAATCTCAGGTGTTTGGCGCAGATGCGATGCGCAGCCCGCGCGGCCTGAAAGCAGTCGGTCCTTACGTTGTGACCAAAGCGATGGGTTCTGCGGTATCCGCTTGCCTCGCCACTCCGTTCAAAATCCACGGTGTGAACTATTCTATCAGCTCCGCTTGTGCGACTTCAGCACACTGTATCGGCAGCGCGGTTGAACAAATTCAGCTTGGCAAACAGGACATCGTTTTTGCGGGCGGCGGCGAAGAGCTGTGCTGGGAAATGGCCTGTGAATTCGACGCCATGGGCGCACTCTCCACCAAATACAACGAAACGCCGGATAAAGCGTCCCGGACTTATGACACGCATCGCGACGGTTTTGTTATCGCCGGCGGTGGCGGTATGGTGGTGGTTGAAGAGCTGGAGCATGCTCTGGCGCGTGGTGCACACATTTATGCAGAAGTGGTCGGCTACGGTGCAACTTCTGACGGCGCGGACATGGTTGCTCCGTCTGGTGAAGGCGCAGTGCGTTGCATGAAACAGGCGATGGCCGGTTTAGATACGCCTGTCGACTACCTGAACTCCCACGGGACCTCGACGCCGGTCGGCGACGTGAAAGAACTGGGTGCGATTCGCGAAGTCTTCGGCGACCACAGCCCGGCTATCTCCGCGACCAAAGCGATGACCGGTCACTCCCTGGGCGCCGCGGGCGTACAGGAAGCGATCTACTCTCTGCTGATGCTGGAACATGGCTTTATTGCGCCGAGCATTAACATCGAAGAGATGGATGAGCAGGCGGCTGGCCTGAACATCATCACCAAACCGACCGAGCAAGCGCTGACGACCGTGATGTCCAACAGCTTCGGTTTCGGTGGCACCAACGCCACGCTGGTGATGCGTAAACTCCCAGCATAATCGGCTGGTTCTTCAACCGAGATGTTCAAAGGGAGCCTGCGGGCTCCTTTTTTGCCGTCTTGACAGAGCCGGACCTCTACAGGCAAACTGCGGCAAAACATTATCACCCCGATAATGCGTAAGCGTTTAACGTCATCCAACGCGCCTTAACCCTGATAATCAGGTGGAGGGGGCGTGGCTACTACCTCGCCTTACTCTGCGAACTGGAGTAAAGCATGTCCGCAGCGACTGAAACAACACATACCTCTTCAGCGAATATTCCATTATTTCGTATTACCTTTGCCGTTTTTCTGACCTACATGACTGTAGGCCTGCCGCTACCCGTGATCCCGCTTTTTCTCCACAATGAGCTGGGCTTCGGTAACACGATGGTGGGCCTTGCGGTGGGCATTCAGTTTCTGGCAACGGTGCTGACCCGGGGCTACGCCGGCCGTCTGGCCGATCAGTATGGCGCCAAACGCTCGGTGCTGCAGGGTATGCTAGCCTGCGCATTAGCCGGGGCGGCGTGGCTGCTGGCCGCGTTACTGCCGGTTTCCGTGCTGGCGAAATTTGCGCTGCTGGTGCTTGGGCGCTTGATCCTTGGATTTGGTGAAAGCCAGCTGTTGACCGGAAATCTGAGCTGGGGACTGGGGCTGGTTGGTCCTGCGCGTTCAGGCAAGGTCATGTCCTGGAACGGGATGGCGATGTACGGCTCATTGGCGGTGGGGGCGCCGCTGGGGCTGATGATCTACTCGTACTTTGGCGTTGCGGTTCTCGCCAGCGTCACGATGGGACTACCGCTGCTGGCGCTGGCAATCAACGGTACGGTCAGTAAAGTTCCGGCACACGGGGGCGAACGGCCCGCGTTATGGAGCGTCGTCGGTATGATCTGGCGCCCAGGCATCGGCCTGGGGCTGCAAGGGGTGGGATTTGCCGTGATTGGCACCTTCGTTTCACTCTATTTCGCCAGCCGCGGTTGGGCGATGGCTGGCTTCACGCTGACCGCGTTCGGCAGCGCCTTTGTGTTGATGCGTATTATCTTTGGCTGGATGCCGGACCGCTTCGGCGGCATAAAGGTGGCGATGGCGTCGCTGCTGATCGAGGCCATTGGCCTGACGCTGCTGTGGTTGGCGCCGGGAGCCTGGGTTGCCCTGGCCGGGGCGGCGTTGACCGGCTGCGGCTGCTCGCTCATCTTCCCGTCTCTCGGTGTTGAAGTCGTCAAACGCGTACCGGCTCAGGTGCGGGGGACCGCGCTCGGCGGCTATGCGGCCTTTCAGGATATTTCATACGGTGTCACCGGTCCGCTTGCCGGGCTGCTCGCCACGTCGCTGGGCTACTCTTCTGTCTTTCTGGCGGGGGCAATATGCGCGGTTCTGGGCATTCTCATGACGCTGTTTTCCCTGCGTAAATAACCCGATTCCCGGTCTTCGGCGAGGGAAGCCGGGGTTTTCCGCGTTCAAACATGTTGGTGTCGATAACAACCGGTCACAGCACTGGATAACAAGGATGAATATATGCCGGGCGCGCAGACCGAGGAGGAGCATTGCCTTATAGAGGCTCAAACACCCGTATCGTGCGGGCGTTTGAGTCTAAAGATTACCGTCAGCGATAAGCCGGTCTGGTGGCGAGTAACGCGGAATTAGATCACCAGCCAAAGCAGGACGAGTAGCAGCATCAGCGCCAGAACAATTACTCCCGGCCTTTTGAGTCGCCTGGCGAGCGGAGAGGATTCCGGTGGCAGCGTGGGAATGGCCAGCGTTTCCTGCGCCCGGGCGACACGAAGTACAAAGACCTTATTCAGTAGCGTCAGAATCTGCGTTGCGCTCAATGCCGTTTGCGGCGTGACGTGCCAGTTATGCTCGGCAAAGTCGACGATCTTTTGCCACTCCTGATTTTCCAGCGGCTGTTTAAGCGCCGCTTGCAGGGAGGTCAGCGTCGGGGCTGACTGCGCGCTCAGCGTCTGCCGCGCATGTAGCCAGTAAGAAAGGGGGGTGAAGTGGGTCGCCGGAATCAGCTCACCGGTTTTCACACCGCATAACTCCAGCATTGAGTGCCAGATAAGTTTCCCGGGTTCGCCGGTTGCGGCGGCAAGGCGGCTTACCTGCTGGTTAAGCGTATTGTGCTCCGCGGGCAACAGCGGGCGTAAAGTCGGTTGGCGCTGCTGCGGCTGAGGGATAGACAGCTGGCCGTTTTGCAGGAGTTGCAGCACATTTTGCAACTGCGCCTGCGTCAGCGCGTGCAGCGTCGTTTGCCCATAATGCTGGCGGATATAATCGCTCACTGCCTGACGGTTGTTTCCCTGACTCAGCAACTCGCTTAACTGCGCCAGAATCTGGCGCTGATGGTGTTTTTGCTGCGCCACGCTTAAGCGTTGATTCAGGTTGTTTTCGGCGGCGCTAAAGTGGCACGCCAGCAGCGGCGCATCGCCTTTGAGCCCCAGATCGTGCTTGATTCCCGCCCACACTTCCGCGCTCTGTTGCGAGGTCAACGCCACCAGGCGTGTAATCAATCGCTCAAGAACGGTACGTTGTTGCATGGTCAGCGCGGGCTCTCCGGCGACGGAAGCGCCGGTCCCCGGGGGACGATCGGACATACCTGAAACGGGTTGTGTCATATTAATCCTTTCCGTATTGCTGTACAGAGGCCCGGTGATGATGTTCCTGGCGGCGAGATTATGGCACACTTCCCCGGTTTACTCTCGTTCTCAGACAGGTACTGAACCGTGAAAATCCTCGTTGATGAAAATATGCCCTATGCCCGCGAGCTTTTTAGTCGCCTGGGCGAAGTCGAGGCGGTCCCCGGCCGTCCCGTCCCCGTCGACGCGCTGACCGGCGCCGATGCGTTGATGGTTCGTTCGGTCACAAAAGTCAATGAAGCGCTGCTCGCTGGCAAGGCAATTAAATTTGTTGGCACTGCGACAGCCGGTACCGACCATGTCGATCGGGCGTGGCTGCAGCAGGCCGGAATTGGATTCTCTGCCGCCCCTGGATGTAACGCGATTGCAGTGGTGGAATATGTTTTCTCGGCGCTGCTGATGCTGGCTGAGCGCGACGGTTTCGCGCTGACCGATCGTACCGTCGGGATCGTCGGCGTCGGCAACGTCGGTGGGCGCCTGCAAAAACGTCTGGAAGCGCTAGGGATCAAAACGCTGTTGTGCGATCCGCCGCGTGCCGATCGGGGAGACGAAGGTGACTTCCGTACGCTGGATGAGCTGGTAGAGGAAGCGGACGTTCTGACGTTCCATACTCCTTTGTATAAAGAAGGCCGCTACAAAACCTTGCATCTGGCGGATGAGGCGCTGATTCGCCGTCTGAAACCGGGAAGCATACTGATCAACGCCTGTCGCGGACCGGTAGTGGATAACGGTGCGCTGCTGGCCTGCCTGCAAAGTGGGCAAGCGTTGAGCGTGGTACTTGATGTTTGGGAACCTGAGCCGGATTTGAACCTGGCGTTGCTGGATCGCGTAGATATTGGCACCGCGCACATTGCGGGCTACACCCTCGAAGGGAAAGCGCGCGGGACGACGCAGGTTTTTGAAGCCTACAGTGCCTTTATTGGTCACCCACAGCAGGTGGCGCTGGATACGCTGCTGCCTGCCCCGGAGTTTGGCCGCATTACCCTGCACGGCGCGCTCGATCAGCCAACGCTGAAACGATTGGTGCATTTGGTGTATGATGTGCGCCGCGATGATGCGCCGCTGCGAAAAGTTGCCGGCGTGCCGGGTGAATTTGACAAGCTGCGCAAAAATTATCAGGAACGCCGTGAATGGTCATCACTGTACGTGCAGTGCAGCGATCTGCAGGCGGCGACGCTGTTGCGGCAGCTCGGTTTTAATGCCGTACATCACCCCATTCGTTAATGTCTTCTTAATGACCCTGTTGGATACTCCGGCAGGGTCGCTTTTCTCTGGAGTAAACCACCATGTCTGAAGGCTGGAATATTGCCGTACTGGGCGCAACGGGCGCCGTCGGCGAAGCCCTGCTCGACACCCTTGCTGAACGTCAGTTCCCGGTGGGTGATATCTATGCGCTGGCGCGCAATGAGAGCGCGGGAGAGCACCTGCGTTTTAGCGGTAAGTCGGTGATCGTGCAGGATGCTGCCGTATTTGACTGGACCCAGGTTCAATTGGCCTTTTTTGCCGCTGGCGTTGAGGCGAGCGCGGCCTATGTTGACGATGCGACCAATGCCGGTTGTCTGGTTATCGATCTCAGCGGTCTGTTCGCGCTGGAGCCGGACGTACCCCTGGTGGTGCCGGAAGTGAACCCGTTTGTGCTTGCCGATTACCGCAATCGCAACGTCATCGCCGTCCCCAACAGCCTCACCAGCCAGTTGCTGACGGCGCTGAAACCGCTGATCGATGAAGGCGGCCTGTCGCGTATCAGCGTAACCAGCCTGATCTCCGCTTCCGCACACGGTAAAAAAGCCGTTGATGCGCTGGCAGGGCAGAGCGCGAAGCTGCTCAACGGTATACCCATCGATGATGAAGATTTCTTTGGCCGTCAGTTGGCGTTTAACATGCTGCCGTTGCTGCCGGACCGTGAAGGTAGCGTGCGCGAAGAGCGCCGTATTGTCGATGAAGTGCGCAAGGTCCTCCAGGATGAAGGTTTGATGGTTTCAGCCAGAATCGTGCAGTCGCCAGTATTCTACGGTCATGCGCAGATGGTGAACTTCGAAGCGATGCGTCCGCTGGCGGCAGAAGAGGCCCGCGATGCCTTTGCTCGCGGCGAAGATATTGAGCTGTCCGCCGAGC